>NZ_JBHUEQ010000013.1:0-101078 GCF_042680945.1 Affinirhizobium helianthi
CTCCTCAGTTGGAACCTTGAATCACGATCTCACTAAAAAGGAAATCCTGAATGTCCACACGCCCTAGAGCAGTTTTCTGTCCGGAAATGCGTAAATACAAGCAGATAGGGCGTTGTCGTGTTTCTGTTGGATGCGAAAACGCTCTAAGTTCTCGGAATTGCTGCTGAGATCAATAAAGCCGACCGGATATCCCGGTCGGCTTTATTGTTGGTGTCAATTGCAGGACGCTCAGCCAATCAGGGCTTTGACCAGACCGGCGGTCGAAGCATCCTGACCGTCCGTACCTTGCTTGCCCTGCACCACGGGCAGAAGGCCGGTCGCCAGTTCCTTGCCCAGTTCCACGCCCCATTGATCGAAAGAGTTGATGCGGAACAGCACGCCTTCCACGAAGACGCGATGCTCGTAAAGCGCGATCAGGCGTCCCAGAGCAAAGGGGGTCAGCTGGTCATAGGTGAAGGTGATGGAGGGGCGGTTGCCGGTGAAGACGCGATGCGGCGCAATGTGGTTTGCCTTCGCCTCGTCCATGCCCGCTTTCAAAAGCTGTGCCTTTGCTTCATCCAGCGTGCGACCTTTCATGAGCGCTGCGGATTGCGCCAGGCAATTGGCAATCAGAAGCTCGTGCTGATGGCGCAGTTCCGGCTCGAAGCCCTTCGCCGCAATCATGAACTCCGCCGGGATGATGCTCGTGCCCTGATGGATCAGCTGATAGAAGGCGTGCTGCCCATTGGTGCCGGGCTCTCCCCAGACCACCGGGCCGGATTGCCCCTCGACCGGCGTGCCGTCGATGGTAACGCCCTTGCCGTTCGATTCCATATCCAGCTGCTGGAGGTAGGCGGGGAAGCGCGACAAGCGCTGATCATAGGGCAGGATGGCGCGGGACGGATAGTCCAGAACATTGCGATGATAATAGCCGATGAGGCCGAGCAGGGCAGGAAGGTTCTCGCGAACCGGGGCCTGCCGGAAATGCTGGTCCATGGCATGCGCGCCATCGAGGAACTGGCCGAACTTGTCCGGGCCGATGGCAATCATCAGCGGCAGACCAATTGCCGACCAGATGGAATAGCGACCGCCGACCCAGTCCCAGAAGCCGAACACGCGGTCCTGATCGATGCCGAAAGCTGCAACCTTGTCCAGGGCGGTGGAAACGGCGGCAAAGTGGTGCTTTACGGCTTCTTCACCCAGCGCATCGGCAATGAATTTGCGTGCGCTGGCGGCATTGGTCATGGTTTCAATCGTGGTGAAGGTCTTCGATGCCACGATGAACAGCGTGGTTTCGGCGTTCAAAAGTTTCAGCGTGTCGGCAATATGCGCCCCATCGACGTTGGACACGAAATGGGCGCGCGGACCGTCATGGAACGGCGCCAGCGCCAGCGTCGCCATCACCGGGCCGAGATCCGAGCCGCCAATGCCAATATTGACCACGTCGGTAATGGCCTTGCCGGTCGCGCCCTTCAGGCTGCCGGAGCGGATGCCATCGGCAAACCTGCCCATGGCGGAAAGAACGCCGTTCACGTCCGGCATCACATCCTTGCCGTCCACCAGAACCGGCGTGTTGGAGCGGTTGCGCAGCGCCGTGTGCAGCACGGCGCGGTTTTCCGTGAAGTTGATCGCCTTGCCGGAGAACATCTCCTCGCGCTTTTCCGCAACGCCGCCCTCCTCGAACAGCCTTTCCAGCAGGGCCAGGATCTCGTCATTCACCGCACATTTCGAAAAATCCATCAGAAGATCGTCGAACCGTGCATGAAAGCGCGCAAAGCGATGTGAATCCGCTGCGAAAGCGGCTCTGATATCCGTTGCCCCGGTGCGTGATGCGGTTGATTTCAGCTGCTCGACAATCGCCTGCATGGTGGCTCCTCATTCTCATCAATGGATGAGTGGGAACCTATTCGCTTTATGTGGCAAATCAAGCGCAGCTTAATCGATTTAGAAAGATCGCGTCACTGGCCGACGGCAGATTGAAGCGTGCCGCCAAGGCTCTGTCCCACACGGCCCACCTGATCGGAATAGGAGCGGCGCGTGTTGGGGTCGAAAATGGCAATCGGCGTGCTGACGGCAAGGCTGGCGGCATTGCCAACGGTCTGCGCCGTGCCAAGGGCCACGGCCCCAAGGCTTTCGCCAAGACCAACGTTCGAATCGGTCACAGTCTGGCCGGCGATCAGGCGGTTGCCAAGCAGCTTCACCACATAGGGGCTTTCGGCGAACTTACCGTGGTTCAGCCGGTCGCCGCTCTGCAGTGCGGTCAGGTCCAGCACCGTAATGCCTGCTTTTTCCAGTTCAGACCGATAGGGTTCCTGTCGCGGATCGATCTGGCCCAGCCGGTCCACATTGCCGGAAATGCGTTTGGAAAGCGCAAGGGCGCGGTCGTCCTGCGAAACGAAAAGCGTGAATTTGGGGCGCTTCTTGCCAATTTCGTCAAGCTGCCTGCCAAACACATCTACATCGAGATCAGGCGAGGCCAGAATGACGTTCTGGATTTTCGGCGCGACGCGACCATCCCGAATGGCCATCTGCCGCAAGGCTTCCACCGTCAGCCACGAACCCATGGAATGGGCCATGATGGTAATCTCGCTCACGTCCGGATCCCGGGCAATGCTGCGCAGGGTCGTTTCCAGCGCATCGCGAGAATAGTTGGTGCTTTCCTTGTCGTAATTATAGGCGAAAATGCTACCGCGTGAGGGCCAGGTGAAGAGGATCGGCGCAACATCGGCGCCGCTATCGTGCACGATCTGGGCAAAACGATAGACCGCGTCCTCATAGCGATTGTTGAACCCGTGCACGAAAACCAGCACGCGTTTGCTTTTTGGCAGGTTGGCCCGCAGCCAGGAGCGTGCCTGCTGAGGTGTCAGGTCCGTCACCGCCAGCGTTGCGAAATCCTTGGCGGGATTGGCCGGAAGTCTGGACGGCCACTGAACCTGACCGATCTCTCGATTGGCATCCGGCGGGATTGAAACCTTGATCTCGGTAATCTGCGGCTCTTTTCCGCGCTCTCCGGAAAACAGAATGCCGGGATTGGGAGAAGCCTTGCGCGTGGTCGCAACCAGGACGTCCACCTGGGAAGCCTTCGGCGCGGTTTCCGCCACGGGCGTCAGCACGCCTTCCGGTCGGCCGGCGCAGGAAGAGATGGCCAGACAAACCGCCGTAAACAGAGCAATGCGTGAAGACGAAGCACAGATCATCTGCCGGACCACCGATCAATTGACGAGGCGGCAGGATCAGTCTGCCACCCTGATGATTATCGATGCTTCACGCCAGCGTCCACCTGCGAAGGGCAATTCTTGCCCGGTGTGACTTTCTTGTAAGCCGATTGGCCGTCACGTTTTGTCGCGCAGTTCCCGCCGCAGGATCTTGCCCACGTTGGATTTCGGCAGTTCGGTGCGGAATTCGATGTGCTTGGGACGTTTGTAATTGGTGAGGTTTTCCGCGCAATGCGCCTTGAGGTCCGCCTCGGTCAGGGCCGGGTCACGCTTCACCACCACCAGCTTCACCGCTTCGCCGGAATTGGCGTCTGGAATACCAATCGCCGCGCATTCCAGAACGCCCGGATGCATGGCAGCAACCTCTTCCACCTCGTTGGGATAGACGTTGAAGCCGGAGACGAGGATCATGTCCTTCTTGCGGTCGACAATCTTGATGTAACCGCGTTCGTCCATATAGCCCATGTCGCCGCTGCGGAAGTATCCGTCAGCCGTCATCACTTTGGCGGTCTCGTCCGGCCTGTTCCAGTAGCCGGGCGTCACCTGCGGTCCGCGAATGCAGATTTCACCCACTTCGCCGTAAATCAGGTCGTTGCCGTCCTCGTCGCGGATTGTCACCTCGGTGGAGGGAACCGGCAGGCCGATCGTGCCGGTAAACTCCTCGGTATCGATCCGGTTGACGGTTGCCACAGGCGAGGTCTCGGAAAGGCCATAGCCTTCCGTGATCGGGCATCCGGTCATCTTGTGCCAGCGTTCTGCCACGGGGCGCTGAACCGCCATGCCCCCGCCAAACACCATCAGCATGGAGGAGTGATCCACCTTCGGAAAGTCGGGATTGTTCAAAAGCGCGTTGAACAGCGTGTTGAGGCCGGGGAAGACATGGATCTTGTGCTTCTGCATGTCCTTCACCAGGCTGGGAAGATCACGCGGATTGGCAATCAGAATGTTATGGCCGCCAATTGCCACGCCCATCAGCGAATTCACGGTCAAGGCGAAGATATGGTAGAGCGGAAGCGCGCAGAGGAAGGTCATGACCTGCGGCCGTTCGCGCTTGATGAAGGCCGTTTCCAGCCAGTAGCTCATCTGGTCCTTGTTGGACAAAAGGTTCCGGTGCGTCAGCATGGCACCCTTGGAAACGCCCGTGGTCCCGCCGGTATATTGCAGGAAGGCAATGTCATCGAGGCCGCGATCGGCAGGCGCAAGAACCCGTTCCTTGCCGTCTGCCAGCATGCGCTTGAAGGGAATGGCAGAGGGAATGTTCCAGGCGGGAACCAGCTTCTTGACCTTGCGGACGACGAAATTGACAATGTGACCCTTGAGCCCCAGCATGTCGCCCATTGTGGTCACGACCACCTTGCGCAGTTCCGTTTTGTGAACCACCTGCTCAACCGTGTGGGCGAAGTTCTCCAGAACGAAAATGATCTTCGCGTTGGAATCCTTCAGTTGGTGTTCCAGCTCACGCGGCGTGTAGAGAGGGTTCACGTTGACGACAACGTAACCGGCGCGAAGAATACCGTAGACCACCACCGGGTTTTGCAGAATGTTCGGCATCATGACCGCCACGCGGTCGCCCTTGGAGAGGCCCTGGGCCTGAAGCCACGCGCCCACTTTCCGGCTTTCCTGCTCCAGCGCACGGAAGGTCAGGGCCTTGTCCATGCTGGAAAAGGCGGTGCGGTCGGCAAACCTTGCGCAGCTTTCTTCGAACAATTGCACGATGGATTTGTGTGTCAGCGGCGGCAGTTCCGCCGGAACGGTTGGCGGGTAGGAGGCCAGCCAGATCTTGCGCTGCGGTGCATCCATCGAGATATGCGAAACTTCGTTCATGCCGCCTACTCCTCCTGAAGGGAAGGTTGCTCCCGAGCCTCCACTCCCGCAAAGCAACCTCAGATGTTCTGTATACGGATACTACATCCGATTTATTCCGAAAGCTAAATGACTTTGACGTAAGCGTCAATTATCTGTGGTCTCGGTCCCCGAAAATTTCGGAACCGAGTGCACCTCCCAGGGGTTGGGTTGGAGGAAACGATTCAACAAGGAGGTGCGTCATGCTGCATCAAGAGCCACGCCAGGGTAAAGACCCTTATGTGAAGGATAATTACGCCCTTATCGCCAGCGACAAGGTGGAGGGAACCAGCGTCTATGGCGCGGATGGCCGCAAGATTGGCTCCATTCAGCGAATCCTTTTGGAGAAGCGCGGCGGCAAGGTTGCCTATGCCGTCCTCAGCTTTGGCGGGTTCCTGGGCATGGGCGATGATTATTATCCGCTGCCCTGGGAGAAGCTGAATTATGACGAGCAGCTGGATGGTTATCGCATCGACCTGACGAAGGACCAGATCACCGGTGCGCCCCGCTACAGCAGCCTCGACGATGAGAGCTGGTACCGCGAGCGTGACCGCACCATCTACGATTATTACGGTGTTGCGCCCTACTGGATGTAAAGCGGCACACACAGCATCAGAAAGGGCCGTGGCAGGATTTGCCGCGGCCCTTCATTTTTGAGGGGTTATTTCAATCTTCAACGCGGTATGCCATGGTCCGCGCCTGAAGCCGAAAGAGGTGCCGCCGCCCGCATGCGCGGGGCGGGCTTGAGGGGAATGAGAACGGGATCATGGTTGGTGCGGGAGGAGGAACGGCGGTCGTTCGCGATCTTCAGGCAGATGACCTGCCCGCAATTGCCGCGCTCTTTGCCAGCACCTTTCGCAAACGCCGTGCAGATCGGGTTGTAACGCCGGATCTCCTGTCCTGCCTGCGCAGCATTTATCTCGAAAATCCGTGGTTTGATCCGGACGTTGCCTCCAAGGTCTTTGTCGATGAAGAGGATCGTGTCAGAGGCTTCATCGGTGTTACGGCGCAGCGCATGGTCTATGGCGAGCGCAAGCTGCGTGCGGCTCTGGCCGGTTCGCTTGTGGTGCAGGATCCCGCCCGTCACCCGCTGGCGGGGGCACGGCTGGTACGCAGCTTCCTCAACGGGCCGCAGGATCTGTCGATCACCGAAACCGCCAATGCCACCGCCATGGGCATGTGGCGCAAACTCGGTGTGCCGGTGAATACGTCCTATAGCCTGACCTGGCTTCGTCCTTTGCGTCCGGCGGCCTCTGTCGCCGCGCTTATGATGCTGCGTCACTCCTCTGCGCACCTGCTGGCACCAATGGCGCACGCCGCCGATGCAGTCTTTGCCCGGATAAGCAAGGAAGCCCTTCGCCCGTCTCTTGAGCCATCGCCTCGGCGACTGTCCTTCTCCGATGTTGACCGTGCGACCTTCGATGCGGCTGCATTGACGCTGGCGCAGCGTTTTGCCCTCCGTCCGGACTGGGATGCCGCCTCTCTCGACTGGTTCTCCGCGCATGCCGCCCGCAAGAGGATGGTCGGGGAGCCATGCTATCGGCTGGCGGTGGATGCGCAGGGCAAGCCCCTGGCTGCCTATCTCTGGTTTCGTCGGGAAGGCAATATTGCCTGGCTTCTGCAATCCTTTGCCGGTGAGAAACAGGCGGACGATCTTGTCGATGATATGTTGGTCTCTGCTTACGAATACGGCTGTGCCGCCATTCGCGGCGGCACGCAACCCTGGTTGCTCAATGCCCTGCTTCGCCGCAAGGCCCTGCTTCTGGGGCGCAGCTATTTTCTGGCCGATGCACGCGACAAGTCGCTTCTGGCCCCCATCCAGTCAGGAGAGGCGCTCGTCAGCGGTCTGGCCGGGGAAACCTGGATGCGTCTGATCGGCGACAGGTTCTGACATCAGAGAAGTGTCGCCGGTGCGGCATGCAGGTAGTCGGCAACCTTTCGCTTTGAGGCGATGTTTTTCCATACCGCCTGGACCTGCTCCACCGTCAGGCCGGTTGCATCGGCCACCTCTTCGGCTGCAATCCCGCGATCCAGCCCGAAGAGGCACAGATCCATGAGGCTGTAGGGAAGCGAGAAATAATACTCATCCTGTCCCTGTGGCAGAGACCATGTGTCGGTGGTCGGCGGGCGCTGGCGGATCTCTTCCGGCACGCCAAGCGCTTCGGCAAGCTGGTAGACCTGGCTTTTATAGAGATGCGCGATCGGTTTGAAGTCTGCCGCGCCATCGCCATTCTTGACGAAGAAGCCCTGATCGTATTCCAGCCGGTTCGGCGTGCCTGCCACCGCATAGTTCAGCCGGTCGGCATGGTAATATTCGGTTTGCTTGCGGGTGCGCTGCTTCATATTGGCAGCGGCGATCATGCCCAGATAGACATCGAGCGGCATGCGATGGCGGCTTTGCTTGCCGTCGGGGTCGGCCACCACCAGCCAGGAGATATTATAGCCGCGGCCGGCCAGTGCATCCTCCAGCACCACCTTGCAGCCCCATCCGGCGCCGAATTCCGGCACCACCTGCCGGATAAACCCATCGCGGCGGCGATAGCAGCCCGCCGCATCGAGGCTGGGGCCGATATCTTCCAGAACCGTTTCAATGCCGATGGCCTCTGCCAGTGCCTTGCCAAGGCGCAGGCTTTCCGGATCGGAATCATGCTCCGGCATGAAGATGCCGAGCACTTTGGACGGGCCGAAGGCACGTGCGGCCAAGGCTGCGGTCACGCTGGAATCGATGCCGCCGGAAAGGCCCAATGTCGCTCCACGCTTACGAAGATCCTTCGCCACCACCTGCCGCATCCAGTCGCAGATACGTTCGATCTCCGCCTCCGCGTCGAGTTTCAGGCTTTCGCTGGAGAAGGCGGAGGCACCCGTTGTGCGAAGGGCTGTCACTGCTTGCATCATGCCACCTGTTCCTGTGCGCTTGCGGTTTCGTTCAAAAGAGAAAGGCGTATCTTGCCGCTTGTCGTTCTCGGCAGTGCCTCGTGAAATTCGATGAATTTCGGGATCATGTAATCTTCCAGATGGTCCGCGCAGTGGCGCAGAAGCTCACGCGGCGACAGGGCAAAGCCCGTCCGCAAGACCACATGCGCTTTGATCACCTGCCCGAACAGCGCGTCATCCACGCCTTCCACGGCAGCCTCCAGCACGCCGTCATGGGCATGGAGCACGCGCTCCACCTCCTGCGGGCTGACCTTCTCGCCGCGTGTCTTGATGATGTCGTCCTTGCGGGCGATGAAATAGAGAAAGCCGTCTTGATCGGCTCGAAACAGATCGCCGGTGCGATAGCGCGGGCCGTCAGCCGTGGTTTCCAGCGCCCCGGCGGTCAGAGCCTCCTGTTGCCAATAACCGACCATCACGTGCGGGCCGCGCAGTGCCAGTTCGCCCACAGCGCCTGCGGGAAGGGGATTTCCCGCCTCATCGAGAATATCTGCTCCGGTGCCTGGCAACGGCTTTCCCACGGAAAGCGGTCTTGCAGCCCGCTCCGCCGGATCCAGATAGGTGGCGCGAATACATTCCGTCTGGCCATACATGATGAAGAGCTTTGCCGAGGGCAGGAGCGATTGCAGCCGGTCGGCCACCGCAGGCGGCAGGGCTGCCGCAGCACTCGTCACATAGCGAAGATGCGGCAGGAAGCCGGGTTGCAGATCGCTCATGCCAGTCAACATTCCGGCCATGGCTGGCACCAGCGGCAGACCGGTGACCTTCTCTTCGCCAAGCGTTTTGAGAATGACGCGCGGATAGGCAAAACTCTTTTCCAGAACAAGCGTCGCCCCCACCATGAAGGCCGTCACCATCTGGGTCATGCCATAGCCGAAGGAAAGCGGAAGCACGCTGAGGATCACGTCTTCGCAGCTATTGCCGAGATAATCGACGATGGCGCGGCAGGTAAAATCCACATTGGCATGGGTCAGCATCACGCCCTTCGGCGTGCCGGTGGAGCCGGAGGTGTGGATCACAAGCGCAAGCTCACTCTCCTTACGCCCGCCAACCGCTTCATCGTGCACATCGTCTGACAGCAATTCGTTGAGGTCAAGGAGGGTGCCAGGGGGCCGCTCCTGTCCGCCAGCCACGATCAGCGCACAGCGCAACCCGGCCGTTTGCCGCGCCGCCTGCATCGCCTCTCTTTGACGGGCAAGCCCGATGATCGCGAAAGGCTCGGTGCTTGCGGCGATCTGGCCGAGCTTCTCAGCCTTCACGGTCGGATGAAGCGGGCAGGGGATTGCGCCCACGGCCCACAGCGCGAAGAAGCAACAGACCGCGTCAATGCCATTGTCGAGGAGAATGAGAACGCGGTCCCCGGGCTGGATGCCATGCGCTTCGAAGCCTGCCGCCAGCCGCCTGACGCGGTGCGCAAGCTGCGCATAGGAAAGGCGCTGACCGTCGGCAACAAGGGCGAGCTTGTCCGGTCGTTGCATTGCCTGGGCAAAGAGACTGGTTTCGAGGCGCATCTGCTGCTCCCGGCAAGGGATGGTCAAGCTCACGCAGGCTGAAGTTTCAGGCGAAGATAATGGCAGACCCGGTCAATGCTATCGAGGTTATCCGGGACGATTTCCTCGTCGGCCACGCGGATTCCGTAGCTGCCTTCGAGAAAGGCGATCAGCTCCAGCACGCCGGTCGAATCCATTACGCCGCTTTCCAGAAGCGACTGGTCGCTGCCGATCTGCGCATCCGCTCGAAACAGGAAATTCTCGGCAATGAATTCGCGAATGGCTGGCTGATACTGTTCTGGCATGGTCTCATTTCCCCCTTTTCGGCTGGCGCTTCGATCATCGGCGCCAGCAGTCTGTTTTCGGCCTGGGGGAAGTGTGCAGCCAGCGGCTGAATCTTCGCTAAGGGCAAAGCTTCAAATTTTAAACATGTGCCGAAATCGTGCGATCCCGGATCGGATCAGGTCAGAACACGCTGTTCTCGCGTACGCGCGGCGGTCAGTTCGGCGGTGGTATGATTGAGGCGGTCGGCGAGAACGCGCATGATTTCCACGGCCATGTCCGGAAAGTCGTTCATCAGGCCGAGAAAGTTTTCCTTGCTGATCTTCAAAACCTCAAGCCTAGAGGTGGCGCGCACGGTTGCCGTACGCGACACATCGCAGAGAATGGCGATCTCACCGACAATGGAATTCTTCTCCAGATCGGCAACCTTCACCTCGCCGCTCTCGGTATTGACCAGAACATCCGCCGTGCCGGAAAGGATCACATAGGCTGCATCGCCCGGATCCCCCTGCCGAAAGAGGTTCTGGCCTTCGCGGCAATTCAGGCGCTCCGAGGCAAAAGCAAGCAGCTTCAATTTTGGCGGTGCGATTTTTGAGAACAGCGGCACCCGCCGCAACATCTCGACTTCTTCCTTCAACAGCATTTGCTTTCCCCTGTCCCGTACCGAAACGATATTATGAGACAAGCTCCTTGAACATACCGTTTCTGCCGGAAAGTTCCTCAAAGCTGCCGCTTTCGACAATGTTGCCACCGGAAAAAACGAGAACGCGGTCGAAAAGTTGCGCAATATCCGCATTGGGCAGCACCCAGACAATGGCCGGGCGGTAACCATCCTTGTGCAGGTCGCGCATGACATTGGTCACGATGCGGTCCTGCGCCCGTTGATCGAGCGCGGGAAGCGGCCTGTTGAAGATGAAGAAATCGGACCGCTTCAACAGGGCGCGTGCCAGATTGATCTTCTGGCGCTGCACGCTGGTCAGGCGTCTTCCTTGTGCGCCGACATCGAAATCCAGTCCGATGGACAGCACATTCTCCTCCAGATCCATCTCCTGGAAGATGTCGCGGGCCAGCACCGTGATCCGCTCGGAAGCATCCGCCTCGCTATAGGCAATACGTCCGAACAGCACATTGTCGATGAGGGAGGCGGTTTCGGAGAAGCGCTGGGGGTCGTGGCGCTCGATTGTCTGGCTGAGTTCCTCAGGAATGTCGGCGTAGAAGGCGTTGCGGGCCTCCACGATCTTGCGTTTCAGCTCCGGCGTCAGCAAGCCGAATCTGTGCCGTGGCTCGATATAGGCAAAGCTCAGCCGGATAATGCTGGTGCGGTCCTCCCTATCGGCCTCTTCGGCAGATACGCCCTGCAGCTTCTGGAGAAGCTCCTCGTAGAGCGGAATGTCGTCGGCGCTCATGAAGGTCAGCTGCTGGAAGAAAGGATTGTCCGGCGGCAGGTCCTTGAAGAGTTCAACCGCGGTTTCGGCAATCTCAAGACCCATGGCGTAGAGGTCGTCGGTCAGGCCGGTGCCGCGCATGATCTGCTTGAAATAGGGGTGCGCGACCAAAAGCCGGGCGCTCATCGGCGGGCGCATGGTGCCAAACAACAGGTTCTCGCCCACAGTGGCCTGATCATTGAAGGCTTCCGGCTCGAAGGGCACGACCATGCTGTCGAGATCTTCTTCCTGAAGGCGGCGGCGCAGCGCGGAGCGCACATCCACAATGACATCGGTGATTGCCTTGTGCGAGGCCACATCCACCTTCGAGCGCAGCGCCAGATCGAAGATGTCCTGCGAAATGGTGGCGGCATCGAGAACGGGGCGGATCACCTTGAGAAGATCCTCGGGGCCGGTGGCGCCTGCGGATTGGTAGTCGATCCAGTCGCTGTTGAGGTCGAGCGAGGGATTTCCGGCAAGCTTGGCCTCCAGCAGATTGCGCTTGTAGCTTCGCGCCTGCGATCCTTTGTAGGTAACGTCCGTCAAGGGCGCGTGTTTCAGGCCGTAAAAGAGATTGTCGCGCAGCGTGCCGTGGAAGAAATAGGCCTCCGAAGAGATGAAGGTGATGCGGCGTCCGGTAATGGATTCCGGCATTTCCAGAATGTCCTGGCCGCCAATGGTAACACGCCCTCCATCCGGCCAGGTCGCGCGGCCAAGCGCTTCGGCGAATGCTTCCGCTCCAGATCCGTTCGGGCCGAGGATGGCAATGGTCTCGTTCGGCTGTATCTCCACCGAAACGCGGTTGAGAACCGCAGCCCCGCTATCGTCGCTCACCAGCACATGGGTGGCGACAAGCGGCGCGGCAAGCCGCTCTACCGGGGTTGCAACAAGGCTTGTAACTTTCGCATCGACAAGCTGTTCCACATCGAATTGCTCGATCACCTGCGCATATTTCACCTGCACGTCCTGGCGGGCCTGATCCCAGTCGATCAACTCCTTCAGCGGGCCGGGAAGATCCTTGTAGGCGCCGATCACAGCCACCAGCTGGCCGATATCCAGCCGTCCCTGCAAGGCGAAATAGCCTCCCACCACGTAGAACAGGAAGGGCGTGATCTGTGCGAGGAAATTGTTGATGAACTTCACCAGGAACTTCCACTGGTAAAGATCGTAGCGAATGTCGAAAATCAGGCCGAGGCGCGCGGCAATGTCGGCGCGCTCCAGGTTGGAAGTGTCGTGCGCGTGGATGGAGCCGATGCCGTCGACAATCTCGCTTACACGGCCGGAGAGCTGGCGGGCGGTCAACTGGCGCTGGCGGCCGAGTTCGAGCAAACGCCGGCGCATGCGCGGAATGATGATGCCCTGCAGGCACACAATGCCCGCGGCGATCATGCCCAGCCAGAAATTCTGGATGATGATGAAGGCAAGGGCCGTGATGGCCTGTCCGCCCAGAAGCGCCGGCTGCACGAAAGCGTCGCCGGTGAAGCCGCCCAGCGGCTCCACCTCGTCCTTGATCATCGTGGCGATTTCTGCGGATTTGGCCCGTTTGAAATAGGAGGGTGGAAACCGCAGGACGCGGTCCACGAGTTCGAAGCGGATGCGCCGCAGCATCCGCTCTCCCAGGCGGCCCTTGTAGGTATTGATGTAGAATTTGAACAGCCCGTTCAGCACAACCAGCCCGAGGAACACGAAGCTCAGCGCGAGCAGCGTGCCGAGCCTTCCCAGCTCGATCCCTTCAAACAGCTGCACCTCGCCGAAATAGGGGAGGGAGAAGGAGATCGGCATGAACAGCCTGGTCGCATTGGCATTCTCGAAGCCCTGACCCTGGATCGGCCCGTTGACGATCTGCTTGGGCAGATCGAAGGACAGGAAATAGGGAATCATTGATAAGGCAACGATGGTGAGAATCCATATCTGTTGCTTATAGGTGTTCCGCCAGATGTAACGGGTCAGGCGTGTTTCCATCCTCATCCGCGCTGCATCCAGTTATCGCTCCTCAACAGCTCATGGCGTGGCGTCCTGCGCCACCCTGGCGCGGGTCTCATGGCAAGCCCGACTAAAGCACGTTGCGGCTTATCAGCCTCATGCAACCTGCTTTAGATTCTTGTTTTTACGCATGTCGTTATCGCAAAACCGCTGCACACTTTCGCGCGACATGCTTTAGGAAAACTAGCGGGGTTTACGGCCTCTTCCAAGTCCTCTTGCCCCAAATTACGTTTCGCCTGCAATGCGGGCGCAACAACCGCCTGAAGGACAGGCTATTGGAGAAACTTGTCGAGAAGCTTTGCCGCCGAATGGCGGCGGTCGGGATCCGTGGCATCGCGGTGCAGCAGGATCAGCCGTTCCGCTTCCGAAAGCGCCTGATGGCGAAGATCGGAAACCACATCGTCCAGCCGCAGATCATGCGTCGTCGGCTCCGGCTTCATGATCGTCACCTTCTGGCGAACACCCCGCAGCTTGTGCTTGCCCAGGTCGATCCAGCCTCCCTCGCTGTATTCCGCAAAGGCTTCGCTGGCAATCACATCGGATTCGTATTTCTTGGTCAGCGCCTGCAGGCGCACCACCTCGTTGACGGCGGATCCGAAGGCTGAAAAGGTCAATCGGTCGCGCAGCCCGACATTTCCAAACATCACATTGCCAATGTGAAGGCCGATACCATAGCCAATCGGTGGCAGTCCCTTCTTCTCCCGTTCCGCGTTCAGATCCGCCATTCTGGCCTGGGCATGGCGTACGGCAGTCATCGCCGCCTGGCTGGCAGCGCGGGAGGGTTCGCGGTGCCGGTCGCACGGATAGACGGCCAGAAAGCCGTCGCCGAGGAAGCTGAGGATTTGCCCGCCATTGCGGTTGAAGGGCGCGGCCAGCGCATCGAAGAAGCTGTTCAGCGTATCGATGTAGTCCTGGCGGCTTTCCTTGTCGGCAAGCGATGTGGATTGGCGCATGTCACCCATGACGAGGGCCGCGCGGATGGTTTCTCCGTCACCGCGGCGGATCTGCCCTTTCAAAACCCGCTGGCCCGCATCCATGCCGAGATAGGTCGTCAGCATATTGCTGGCCAGCTTGTCGAGAACCGCCATCTTGGCGGCAACGGCCAGATGGTTCTGCAAGCGCATGAGGGCGGCCACCATCTCCTCGCTGAAACCCTCAGCGGCACTGGTGGACCAGGAACCCATCATGCCCTGAATGGAGCCGTCGCCGAACGGCTGCATGAAGGCGATGTAATCGGTGATCTTTTCCCGGCGAAGATCCTCAAAGACGGAAAATTCCACCGGACCTTCAGCCGGAACCTTGCGGCGGATATATTCGAGGTTGTTGCTGAGGAGATGAAAATAGGGGCTTTTCAGGAAAACATCGTTATTGCCCACGTCATGGCGATAGCCCTCCACCTCCAGCCCGCTTTGCGCGCGCCAGGTAAAGCCCAGCGCATCGTAGAGGGGGTGCAGCATGGCGAAGGACAGGTGAACCCGCACGATGGGAAGGCCCGCGGCAGAAATGCGCTCGCAAAAGCCGCGCACGATCTGCTCCAGCGATGCGCCGGCAAGTGCGGTCTTGGTCAGCCAGTCGGCGACCTTGTCCATGAAGATCGAAGAAACCGGTCCGGAAGCAGTCGTCATCGCTTGGCCTATAGTAGAGCATATCCGGCAAAACTGCGTCAGCGGGTTTGCGTTCGGACTGCGTAAAACACGAGAGACAGGAGCATTCCGGATGATTCCGTTCTCACCGGAAATGCTCCCTGAAATCAGCGTCCGTTGCCGGGCGGCGTCTCTCTGTCACATTGGTATCGCGTGACAGAGAAACAAGATGGTTCATCTCATATAACGCATATTGTTTTCGAACCCGTCGCGGGCCGTAAAATTCAGGACAGGCCCATCTGCCGCCGGCTGGAGAGCTGCCCCGCCGCCAAAGCGTAGCCGCCATTGGCGCCATCGATGAAATGCACGTGATTGCGTGAAAGCGGGCTGAACACGAAGCAGGTCATCAGCGCCTGCGGCTGGCTGTGCAGGCCAAATTCGCAGATCCCTTGCGCCTGCGCCTCTTCAAGCAATGCCTTGATCCGTGCGAAGTGGCTGTCATCGATGTCCACGGTCATCTTCAGCCCGTCATCGAATTTCCGGAAGTCGGAATTTGCCGCAACGTCGCGGGCATATTGGCGCGCATCGAAACGGCCCAGCCGTCCGCTGAAGCGGTAAAGCCAGATCACCAGCCAGACTTCGAAGCGCGCCCTTAAAAACGCGGCGAGCTTGCGCTGGAAGCCCGATACGGCGCTGACCTCTTTCGCGATGTTCCTGGCGCGGTAGTTCAGGGGCGGTCCTTCTGCCGGAATGGGATGGCTGCCCCGATCGAGTTCCGCTGTCAGGGCGATGAGCTGGCGCACCAGATGGCGAAAGCCCTCCATGGTGTCGGATGAGACGGGCTTGGCAATGATCGAGAGGATCCGGCCATGCTTTGCCGGTATCGGCTCCCAGCGGCAGGAAAGGCCGGTCAGGTCGGGCAAGCTTCCCGCTGTCGTGTCCTGCACCAGATAGCGCCCGGCCTTCATCTCCGCTTCCGCCCAGCTTGCCCCGCCACCGTTGAACATGGCGTAGCTTGCATCGGCGCTTGCCGCAAAGCGGGCCACGCCCACATCGTAACCGGCTTGTCGAATGTCTTGGACGGGCACCAGCGCCACGCGCATGTCCAGCCTCAGCGCCTCGCGCACCCAGTTGTGTACCTCGGCCAGCGCCTGACGTGCCGCAGCGGATGCCGACGGGGGCAGGGCAACCATGGCGCCGTCGCCGCCGAAGATGAAGGGGTAGGCTTTGCGGCCCAGCACATTCATCACGGCAGAAATGACCGCCGCGCCCGCCATGTTCACATCCTTGTAGCGCCCCTCCGCAATGGCCTGGGTCGAGCCCACCACATCGGCAACCGCAAGCAGCCAGCCATCGGGCAATGGCTTGTAATTGGCAGGATCGGCCACGCCTTCGAACTGGCTCAGTTCCGGCAGGGTCTCGTAAAAATCGTCGTTTGCGGCGGTGCTCATGGACGGCAAGCTAGCATGAGCTTTCGTTGCGTGCATCGGCAATGAGAGCGGTTTGCTATCTCATCGGATCAAATTCCGGCGCAAAGCCGGCTCGGCCGCATTCCCCCAGGGTCGGTCCTTCCTCAAACACCGGGCGCTCAGCTGGCGGAGGGATCGATAACCAGCCCTTCCAGTGCCTTGCGCACGCCCTTCTCGAAGACGAAGACCTTCAGGCTTTCCGTTCTGCCGCGAATGGCGATGTCCTGGCTGGGTACGCTGGAAAGATCCAGTCCCGCCAACCGTGCCACCGGCTCGGAAAGCACGAGCTTGGTATCCAGGTCCTTGGCAACCGTTTCCAGTCGGCTTGCCACATTCACCGTGTCGCCAATGGCGGTCAGTGTTCTGGCATTGCCATAGCCCAGCGTGCCCACCACTGCCGGGCCGGTGTGAATGCCCATGGCAATGCGCAAGGGGTCAGGCAGTTCATTCGCCAGCTGTTCGTTCAGTGCCTCGATCCCGGCTATGATGCGGCGGGAGGCATCCAGCGCCTGGCGGCAGGCAAGTTCCGCATTGCCGCTCAATCCGAACAGCGCCATGGCACCATCGCCGATGAATTTGTCCATGCGTCCGCCTGCCTGTTCCACCGCATGGCCGACGACGCTGAAATAGCGATTGAGCAGGAAGACGATGTCGAAGGGCAGGCGCGTCTCCGTCAGCGTCGTGAAGTTTCGGATATCGCAGAACAGAACGGCGATTTCCCGTTCACGGCCGGGAATGGCTTCGTAACTGTCCGGTGCTTCATCCACCTCGGACTTGGCCACCAGCAGGGGGGTGAGCGTGACGGGGCCATTGGGCCGCAACTGGCAGGCAAGGCGAACGCCCGGTCCGGCCTTGATGCGTGACAGCGTTCGTTCTTCCTGGCTGTCGGGTGGCGAAAGGTTTTCGCTGCCTTCAATGATCTGCACCCGACAGGTGGAACATCGGCCTTTTCCTCCGCACACGGCATAATGCGGGCGGCTTGCCATGCGGCTTGCTTCCAGAACCGTATAGCCGCGTGGAACGCTGATGGCCTGACCTTCCGGAAAGCGGATGGTGATGAGATGCGCCCGTTCGCGCAACCATCTCACCCCGCGGGCAGCGAAGACAAAAATGACAAGCGTGGCAAACGTGCCGTGCAGGGCAAGCCGGATTTCATGCAATTGCTGGCTGGCCTGGGCCGGGAGGGCCGATGGATCGTAATAGCCGCCGGGAAAGCCGCTCATGAGATAGACCGGCGTCGACATGGTGCGGCCCATCTGCATGAAGCCCAGCAGCGACAGTGTCGGCATCAGGATCGCAACCGTCAGGACGCCCGGCCATATTGCGGTGTACCAGGGTCGATAGCGCAGCCAGAAGTGAATGCCGAGACAGCCGTGCAACCATATCACCAGCAAGGCCAGAGCCTGCTTTGCCCCGTTGAACGGCGCTTTCGTCCAGAGCGAATGGACAACGATTTCGTAATTGTCGCGCAGATAGAACAGCGTGGAGGCCAGCCGTGTCGAGACGATATGGTCGATGAGCAGGATGGGCACCAGCAGTCCCAGAATGATCTGCGCCGCCTCGGTCCAGGGCATGGCCATGCTGCGGCGCATGTAAAGCGAGCCGAGGACCAGCGTGATATGGGTGAGGAAGGCGCCGTAGAGCAGAACCGTTCCTGCGGGATTGCGCCACAGGGGCAGGAACCAACGCCGGGCATAGTCCGCCATTTCCACGGAGATAAGGCCAAACATATGGTTCATCATATGCATGGTCAGGAAGGTGAAGATGATCAGGCCCGAGAGAAGCCGGGCCCGGCGCAGGCGGCGTTGTGATATCAGGTTTTCGAGCACGCCCGCTGCCATTCTGTCTCGGCTTTCCGTCTGGTTCAGGGGAGAAATGGCAGCTTTGTCATTGGCTGTAAACGTGCGGTCTGACCGGCGCCCATGGCCCGATTGTTCTCAAGCTTTATGCGATTCGTCTTTCATGTGCTGCGCCGGAATGCGCCATCATATCGTCGTCATTGGGGCAAGCCCCTCGTCAAAGCGTCAGGACCATGCCATCGCGTGCAGCGACAGTCTCGGCGAAGTGCTCCTGCGCCAGCCGCTCCAGAAGGCCCATTTCCGCATCGGTGCGCGATGGCGCGTGATGGAAGAGAACGAGTTTGCGGGTTCTGGCCATGGCCGCCAGCTTCACGGCCTGTTCCCAGCTGGAATGGCCAAAACCGCAATAGCGCTCCATTTCCGCTTCGGTGAAGGCGGAATCGTAGATGGCAATATCGGCATCGGTCATCATTTCCAGCGCCACGGGATCGATCGTGCCGGGCTTGTGCTCGAGATCGAAGACGAGCGCCACGGACTTGCCGCCCCATTCCACCCGATAGCCGATGCAGCCGCCCGGATGATTCAGCGGGAATGTCCGCAGCGTAATGCCAGGGCGAGGCGTCAGCACATCGCCCGCCTTGAAGTCGCGGAAATTCAGGGAGGCCTTGCAGATGTCGAGTTTGACTGGAAAGAAGGGCGGGCTGACGAACTGGTGCAGCATCTGCGATGTCGTCATCGTGCCATGCAGATGGCCCGACCACATGGTAACCGCAATGCTGGGATGATACATCGGCTTGAAAAACGGCAGGCCAATGATGTGATCGTAGTGGCTGTGGGTGAAGAAGAGATCGACCTGTGCGGTGCCATCGGAGAGCATGTCCAGTCCTGCCTCGCGAATGCCTGAACCGGCGTCAAAGAGAAGCCTGTCCTCGCCGCAGCGCACTTCCACGCAAGGGGTGTTACCGCCATACTTGACAAATTCGGGTCCCGACACCGGAACGCTACCGCGCGAACCCCAGAACTTTACCTGAAACACGTCTTCCTTCTTCGGTTTCCCGCCAGTTTCCTTCAGTTGTTCTGCACAATCGTTGAAATTCCTGAATTTTCACTTAGCCAAAGCCCTTTTGGACGAGATTGCAAGACCAAAGCCGGGATTTTGCGCAAATAAGGCGGGAACAGGCAGGCTTTACGCCCACTGGTTGAAAAATGCGCGCAACCTAAAATGCGGGCAATCCCAAAACGGTATGCAAAATTCAGCAGCAGAAGTTTTACTGGAAAATAATATGGTGCCGCTTAGGTGACTCGAACACCTGACCCCATCATTACGAATGATGTGCTCTACCGACTGAGCTAAAGCGGCCCAAGCGAGCTATCGCTCGCGCTGTGAGGGGGCAGATACATGGAATGGCGAACGATTTCAAGCGGGGAAATCATCTCTTTTTTGCAATCCGGCCACGCGCTGCCATCAAGCCGCCTTGCCTGGGGATAAAAAGTCAATCGCTTGCGGTGCTTGCAGTTCCTGCGGCAAGAGGTTACCGGAAGATGAACAGATGTCGGCACGATCAAGCAAGAAGGATATTTCGTGAGCGGTTTGGAAACGGCAATCAGGAACGCGCTCGAGCGTTCTGACCGCGCTGACCCGAATGTGCGCGAACGCATTTATCATTCAGCAAGGCAGGCGCTTCAGGCCGGACTGCAGAAGCAGCAGATCACCGACCTCCAGATCATCAATGCGCAAGAGACGCGGCTGGAGGAGGTCATTCTCCAGATCGAGAGCGAGGAAGCGGAAAGGAACGCCAGAGGCGCGCCCGAGTTTTCCGTCGATCCCGATCTCGACCTGACGCCGTCCCGCGCAGGCTCCGCTCCGGCAGGTCCCGCGCTCGGCGGCCAGACGCGCGAGACCGCATCCGCGAGCGATGGTGGCAACAGGGGTGGCGATCTTGGTGGCATCCGCCCGGAGCCGATGCGTGATGCCCCGGCTGAGCCCTTGCGTGCCGAGCCGGAAGCAGACCGTCTGGTCGCGTCGCAAAAGCGCAATGTTCCGCACAAGCGGCGCCGGGGTATTTTCGCGCGCAAGCCGAAGCCGGTAAAGGCTGCGGCCATGGCTGGCGATGCGCCGAAGGTTCCGGGGGAGAAGCGCAAGCCTCGCAGGCGCAGCTTGATCGCCCGCCTTTTCATCTATCTCATTTTCTTCACCTTTCTCGGTGTCGGCTTGTGGTGGGCCTATTCGGCGGGCGTCTTCATGTCCTATGCCGAGCGGGACAAGAGCGTTCCCAATCCTCCGGCCTCCATTCAGGAGGAGGATTTCAACGGCGCCCCGACCACGGCTCTGGATCCCAAGCAGGGCTTCTCATCCGATTGGCTCGAGATCTACGGCCATGATGTGAAGGCGCGCGTTTCGCCCGGCCCGCAGGCCAGCGCTGAAACGGTGGCCATGGCCGATGGGCCGGCCCTGCGCATCACATCGTCCACGCCCGATACGGCTGGCGATGTGGCCATAGAAGTTCCGGCAGATGTTCTGCGGGAACTGGCGGGCAAGACCTCAACCCTCGCCATGACCCTGCAAGCGGTGGGTGATCAGTCGGTGCAGCTTGCCGTTCGCTGCGATTTCTCCAGCCTTGGCGATTGCTCGCGCCACCGCGTCACGGCCACGCAGGAGCGGTCGGATACGCTTTTCCGCCTTACCTTCGATCGTGGCCTTGCGCCGACGCAGCCCGGCCGCATTTTCATCAATAGCGATATTCTCGGCGGCAAGCAGCCGGTTCTCGTCTATTCCATCCGCGTGCTGCCGGGCCAGTAAGGTCCGGCGCTATTTCAGCGCCTCGCGTCCGACGCTGAGAATGCTGTCGTCGATGTCGCCGATGGCCTTCTTGTCCTTGCCCTCGTAATCGATGCTGTTGAGGATGTGGCGGATGATGTTGAGCCGCGCCCGCCGCTTGTCGTTGGCGCGTACGATTGTCCAGGGCGCGATTTTGGTGTGGGTCTTTTCCAGCATCAGGTCGCGCATCTGCGTATAGTCTTTCCACTTGGTCAGTGCGGCAATGTCCATCGAGGAAAGTTTCCAGATCTTGAGAGGATCGTGGCGCCGGTCATGAAACCGTTTCAGCTGCATTTCGCGGCCGATATTCAGCCAGAATTTGAAGAAGTGGATGCCTTCGTCCACGATCAGCTGCTCGAAGCTGGGCGTCATCTTCAGGAAATGCTTGTGCTCCTGCGGTGAGCAGAACCCCATGACAGGCTCGACACCGGCCCGGTTATACCAGGAGCGGTCGAACAGCACCATTTCCCCCTTGGTCGGGAAATGCGTCACATAGCGCTGGAAATACCATTGCCCCGCCTCGGTTTCGGTCGGTCTGGTCAGGGCCACCACCCGGGCATAGCGTGGATTGAGGGCGCCGTGGATGGTAAAGATCGAGCCGCCCTTGCCAGCGGCATCGCGCCCTTCAAACAGGGCCATGATGCGCTGCCCGGTCTGGCGCATGGAGAGCTGCGCCTTGACCAGCTCGATCTGCAAGGCCTCCAGCTCGGCCTCGTATTGCTCGCTTTTCATTTTCTTCTTGTAGGGAAAACCACCGGAGGTGAGGGCGGTATCCTCCACCCAGTCCGGCAGTTTTGGATCGTCGATATCGAACACCCGTAAACTGCCGCCAATATCCAGTTCGACGGCGCGGCTTTCGCCGGAATGGGTCATGCTTTCCTCCGCAGGCCTGTGATGTCATCGGTGGGCGAAACCTCGCCCCCTTTAGAAGTCTGTGCGTAGTTTTGCAGTTTGCAAGTAGGGATCGCTTTTTTTGCCGCGTCCACAGGCGCACACTGTATATCTGTCATGCAGGCAGGTTATCCCCCTTGGCAATCTGGGGGGAGCTGCGCATGGTAGATGCGAGGATCGAGATGATGCCCGAAAACTGGTTGGAGAATGCGGGCAAACGGCTGAAGCAGGCTTGGCTGGTGCTGATCGCTGCCACCTTGCTGGCGGCTTTGGCGCTTCTGGCGCAATCTCCCGCCTATCTCGTTGTTCTCGGCTGGCTTCTTCTTGTCCTGTCCGTCCTTACAATGCCCATCGCCCGAACGGTTGAGCGCGAGGTGCCGCAGCCTGTTGTCAGCGAGGTCGAGCCGCTCGATACGCTGAAGGTTACGGGCGCGGCCTTTGCGGCTATCGATATGCCGGTCATCGTTCTCGGTCCGGACGGCGGTATCGTGGAGACCAATCCCGCGGCACAAAAGGCCTTCGGTGATTTGATCCGCGGCCAGCATCTGTCCGCACGGCTTCGCTCGCCGGGTATTCTCGATATGGTGCGCGATACCATGCAGACCGGCCAGCCCAACCAGATCGAGCATTCCGAACGCCTTCCCTCGGAGCGGGTCTATGTGGCGCGCATCAAGCCTATCCCCTCTATGGATGGGGAGCAGCGGCTCTATGCACTCTCGTTCCGCGATATTTCCGATCTTCGCAGCATGGATCGCATGCGCTCGGATTTCGTCGCCAATGCAAGCCATGAATTGCGCACGCCTCTGGCATCCTTGCGCGGTTTCATCGAAACGCTGATGGGTCCGGCCAAGTCGGATCTGGCCGCCCATGAACGTTTCCTCGGCATCATGCTGGATCAGGCCACGCGCATGAGCCGGCTGGTGGATGATCTGCTTTCCCTCTCCAGGCTGGAGCTGAAGTCTCATATCGCGCCGGATCAGCGGGTCGATCTGGTGCCGCTGATTGGCCATGTGCGGGATTCGCTCAGCCCCTTGGCCGATGAGCTGGGCGTCGAAATCTTCATGCATCTGCCCGAAGGCAAGGTGGAGGTGATTGGCGATCGCGACGAGCTTGTGCAGGTCGTTGAGAACCTCATCGAGAATGCCTGCAAATACGGGCAGGAGGGCAAGACGGTGGATGTCCACCTCAAGCGGGATGAGACGGACACGGTGGAATTCAGTGTTGTCGATCGCGGTCCGGGCATCCCGGCAGAACATGTTCCGCGCCTCACGGAGCGCTTTTATCGCGTCAGCGTTGCCGATAGTCGCTCGAAAAAAGGCACGGGTCTCGGCCTGGCCATCGTCAAGCATATCCTCACAAGGCACCGTGCGCGCCTGATTGTGAAATCCGAATTGGGCAAGGGCACCACCTTCACCGTCCGTTTTTGACAGGAATGCGGTCGCATATCTGTCACGGTGTCAAAATGCCGAATTTTTTCAGATACTTGACCTGTCATAAATGTTTCATCGAACTGACATAAAAGGGTGGTGCTCCGGCGGCTATCTGTGGCTCGCCGAAGTGCTGGCAGAGCGAGTGCTGGCTTAAGGCAGCGTCCACACAAGCCCATAACGGGAGAAGATTATGACCGTCCTGAAACTTTCCGCAGCTGCTCTGGTTGCAACTGTCGCTTTCGCCGGTGCCGCCTCTGCGCGCGACCAGATCCAGATCGCCGGTTCCTCCACTGTTCTTCCTTACGCAAAGATCGTCGCCGAGACCTTTGGTGAGACTTTCCCGAACTTCAAGACGCCGGTTGTTGAGTCTGGTGGCTCGAGTGCTGGCCTGAAGGAATTCTGCAAGGGCGTCGGCGAAGCCACGATTGACATTGCCAACTCCTCGCGCGCCATCAAGAGCAGCGAAGTTGAAGCCTGCAAGGCTGCTGGCGTGACCGAAATCCAGGAAATCCGTATCGGTTATGACGGCATCGTTTTCGCAACCGATTCCAGCAATGGCGAGATGAAGATCGAGCCGAAGGACATCTACAAGGCTCTGGCTGCTGAAGTTGTTGTCGATGGCAAGCTCGTTGCCAACCCGTACAAGAACTGGTCCGAAATCAACCCGACGCTGCCGAAGGGCCCGATCGCCGCTTACATCCCCGGCTCCAAGCACGGCACGCGCGAAGTCTTCGAAGAGAAGGTTCTGGCGGAAGGCTGCGAGCAGTCCGGTGCTGCCAAGGTCATCAAGGCTGCCATCACCGATGCCAAGCAGGCTGCTGCCAAGTGCGTTGCAGTTCGCAAGGACGGCGCTGCTGTCGATATCGACGGCGATTACACCGAGACGCTGGCTCGCATCGCAGCCAACAAGACCGGCGTTGGCGTCTTCGGTCTCGCCTTCTACGAAAACAACATGGACAAGCTGAAGGTTGCAACGGTTGATGGCGTTGTTCCGTCCACCGAAACCATTTCTTCCGGCAAGTATCCGGTTTCCCGTCCGCTGTTCTTCTACGTCAAGAAGGCACACCTCGGCGTTATCCCGGGCCTGAAGGAATATGTTGAGTTCTTCGTGTCCGACGCGATGGTCGGCCCGGACTCCCCGCTGGCAGAATACGGCCTGGTTGCCGCTCCGGACAACCAGCGTGAGCAGGTCCGCAAGGACTTCGCAGCTGGCAAGACCATGTAATACAAAGTGGAGCCGGCGATCAGATCGCCGGCTTCCTTCCTTCACGGGCTTTTTGTCTGTCGAAGGCAGCTTATCATCTGTTGCCGCGACGGGCTCAGTATCCTGTTAACCGGAATTCTGTACGGCCTCTTTTGAAAGAGGTGCGCGACAAGGCTTCAAGTTTCTGTCGCGAGGCCTGTCGCGTGAAAGTGTGCAGCGGTTTTGCGAGAACGACAGGCTTAAAAAACAAAGAATGAAAGCGGCGGGCGCAATTTCTGAAAGATCGCGACACGCTTTAGGCCCAAGCCGGGGGATTTTATGACCACTTCCATGCTCCTGTTGATTACGCTTGCGATAGCGCTCATCGGCTATCTGGCCGGCAGCCGCCGCGCATCGGCGCTGGCGGGCGGTCGCTCGTCCAGCATGCATTCCCGCCCGGGCTATTACGGCATGTTCGTTGCCGTCTGGTCCGCGCTGCCCGCACTGCTTTTGCTGGGCGTCTGGCTGGTTGCGGCACCTGCCGTCATCAATTCCAGCATTCGCGGCGATTTTCCGGCTGATGTGCAGGCCCAGCCGCAAGCCACCCAAGGCCTTGCCTTCGGCATGATCGAAGGCATTGCGCGCGGTATGCTCGCCCTTTCGCCGGAAGAGCGGGAGCAGGCAGAGCGTAACCCCGCAGATTTGCGTCCGCTGATGGGGTCGCGTGGCGTCGCCATTGCAGGCGATCCCGAGCCCTATATGGTCAAGGCCGCCAATGACCTGAACAGCATGAACGCCACCAGCAACCTGTTGCGCAACGGCCTTGTGCTGATCGTTGCCGTGGCAGGTGCAATGCTGGCCTACCGGCTCATCGCGCCGCGCTTCCGTGCCAGAAACAAGGTCGAATCTGTCATTCTGGCCAGCCTGGTTGTCGCCTCGTCGATTGCCATTCTGACCACCATCGGCATCATTGCGTCGATGCTGACCGAGGCGACCCATTTCTTCGGCCGTGTTCCGGCGCACGAATTCTTCTTCGGAACCGTCTGGGATCCGCGTTTTGCCGCGGCCGGTGCAACGGCCTCGGAAGGTCAGTTCGGTCTCATTCCGCTGTTGCTCGGCACGCTCTATATCGGCTTCGTCGCCATGTTGTTCGCCGTGCCTATCGGCCTCTTCTCCGCCATCTACATGTCGGAATACGCCTCTCCCAAGGTGCGTTCCATCGCCAAGCCGCTTCTGGAAGTGCTGGCGGGTATCCCGACCATTGTTTACGGCTTCTTCGCGCTGACCACCGTCGGTCCCTTCCTTCGCGATATCTCCTCGCAGATCAACGGGCTGGCCACGGGCAATTACGCCAACTTCATTCAGGCACAGAGCGTCATTACCGCAGGCTTCGTCATGGGCATCATGCTGATCCCGTACGTCTCCTCGCTGTCGGACGATATCATCACCGCCGTGCCCCGTGCGCTGCGCGACGGTTCGCTGGGTCTCGGTGCCACACGGTCTGAAACCATCAAGCGGGTGGTTCTGCCTGCGGCCCTGCCGGGTATTGTCGGCGCCATCCTGATGACGGCCTCGCGTGCCATCGGCGAAACCATGATTGTCGTGCTGGCAGCCGGTGTTGCGGCCCGCATTCAGCTCAATCCGTTCGAGCCCATGACCACAGTGACGGTCAAGATCGTCAGCCAGTTGACGGGTGACCTTGAATTTACCTCTCCACAAACGCTGGTGGCTTTTGCGCTGGGTATTACCCTGTTCGTCATCACGCTTTGCCTCAACATCTACGCGCTCTACATCGTGCGCAAATACCGGGAGCAGTACGAATGAGCCAGGTCGTTACACCCACGGCCATCGCCACGGGCGTTCGCGCGCCGCGCCGCGATATCGGCCTCAAGAAGCGTTATGCCGCAGAACGTCGTTTCCGCGCCTATGGCATTGCCGCGCTCTCCTTCGGCCTGATCTTTCTCTTCGTGCTGCTTTGGTCGGTGGTTTCAAAGGGCTATACCGCCTTTCAGCAAACCATGATCACGCTGCCGGTCGAGTTTTCCCAGCAGGTCATCGATCCGCAGAACCAGCGCGAAACCAATGCGCAGCTGCTGATGACGGCCAACTATCCGATCCTGGCCCGCAATGCGCTGGCCAAGGCCCTGGGCATCTCCACCACAGACCGGGCAAAGCTGCGTGAAGTCAGCCAGATGCTGTCCGATGGCGTGCGCGTTCAATTGCGCGATATGGTCGTGGCAAATCCGGCCATCATCGGCACGACGCAGACGGTGACGCTGCTGGCGGCGGGCGATCTGGACTCCGCCTTCAAGGGCCAGATCGATCTGTCGGTCACGCAGGAAAACCGCAAGGTATCCGACCAGCAGGTTGGCTGGATGAAGCAGCTGGCGGAAGCCGGTGCCTTGGCCAAGCACTTCAACACCGGCATTTTCTTCAACGGTGCTTCCAGCCGTCCTGAGGCTGCCGGTGTCGGCGTGGCGCTGATCGGCTCCTTCTACATGATGCTGATCGTTCTGGTGCTGTCGCTGCCTATCGGTGTTGCCGCTTCCATCTATCTGGAAGAATTTGCGCCGAAGAACCGCTTTACCGATCTGATCGAGGTCAACATCAACAACCTCGCAGCCGTACCCTCCATCGTTTACGGTCTGCTGGGTCTTGCAGTGTTCATCAACTTCATGGGGCTGCCGCGTTCGGCATCGCTGGTCGGCGGCTTCGTGCTCACCCTGATGACCCTGCCAACCATCATCATCGCGACCCGCGCTGCGCTGAAGGCCGTGCCGCCCTCCATTCGCTCGGCAGCGCTTGGCCTTGGTGCCTCGAAGATGCAGACCATCTTCCACCATGTCCTGCCGCTGGCAATGCCCGGCATCCTGACCGGCACGATCATCGGCCTGGCGCATGCGCTTGGCGAAACGGCTCCGCTGCTTCTGATCGGCATGGTCGCCTTCGTTGCCAATTATCCGACGACGCCGATGGACCCCTCCACGGCCCTGCCGGTACAGATCTACATGTGGGCCAACGAGGCAGAGCGTGCCTTCGTCGAGCGCACCTCGGGAGCGATCATCATCCTGCTCCTGTTCCTCATTGTCATGAATGTCGGCGCAATCCTCTTGCGGCGGCGCTTCGAAAGACGTTGGTAGTCAAGGAGACGGATCCATGAACATGATGTCCGAAGCAGCAGTAGAAAAGGCGCTGGATCAGAAAATGAATGACGTTTCCTACAAGATGATCGGCAAGGACGTGTCGGTTTATTACGGCGAAAAGCGCGCGCTGTTCGATGTGAACCTGAACGTCCGCCAGAACACCGTCACGGCCCTCATCGGTCCGTCCGGCTGCGGCAAGTCCACCTTCCTGCGGACGCTCAACCGCATGAACGATACGATTGAAAATTGCCGCGTGACCGGCCGCATCACGCTCGATGCCGACGATATCTACGATGCGGCCATCGATGTCGTTGAACTTCGCGCCCGCGTCGGCATGGTGTTCCAGAAGCCGAACCCGTTCCCGAAGTCGATCTACGAGAACATCTCCTACGGCCCGCGCATTCATGGTCTCGCCCGCAACAAGGCGGATATGGACCAGATCGTGGAAGCCAGCCTGCAAAGAGCAGGTCTCTGGAACGAGGTGAAGGATCGCCTGCATGAATCCGGCACCGGCCTGTCCGGCGGCCAGCAGCAGCGCCTCTGCATCGCGCGTGCGATCGCCGTTTCGCCGGAAGTCATCCTGATGGATGAGCCCTGCTCGGCGCTTGACCCGATTGCGACAGCCAAGGTGGAAGAGCTGATCCACGAACTGCGGACCAACTACACCATCGTGATCGTCACACACTCCATGCAGCAGGCGGCGCGCGTGTCGCAGCGCACGGCCATGTTCCATCTGGGCCAGCTGGTGGAAGAGAACGATACCGACAAGATGTTTACCAACCCGGACGATCAGCGCACGCAGGATTACATCATGGGCCGCTTCGGCTGACCCTGAGACCGCATCCTGACCGCTTCGATAACGCCAGATCCGAGGAAAAATTCATGTCATCGCATATCATGTCAGCCTTTGATGAAGAGCTGAAATACCTGAACCGCCGCATCTCCGAGATGGGTGGCCTTGCCGAACAGATGTGTGCCGATGCCGTGCGCGCGCTGGTCAATGCCGATGGCGCCCTGGCGCAGAAGGTCATCTCGGATGATGTGATCCTGGATACGGCCGAGCGCGAGATCCAGGAAAAGGCGATTGTCACCATCGCCAAGCGTCAGCCCATGGCGTCGGACCTTCGCGAAATCATCGGCACGCTGCGCATTGCAGCCGATCTCGAGCGTGTTGGCGATCTTGGCAAGAACAATGCCAAGCGCGTCATGGCGGTGCAGGGAACGGGCGTGCCGCGCAAGCTGGCGCGGGGCCTCGAACATCTGTCCGAACTGGCGCTTGTCCAGCTCAAGGAAGTGCTGGATGTGTTTGCCAATCGCTCTGCGCAGAAGGCCGAGGCCATTCGCCAGCGCGACGAGGAAATCGACGCCATGTACACCTCGCTCTTCCGCGAGCTTCTGACCTACATGATGGAAGATCCGCGCAACATCACCACCTGCACGCACCTCCTGTTCTGCGCCAAGAACATCGAGCGCATTGGTGATCACGCGACCAATATCGCCGAAACCATCTATTATATCGCGACGGGTGCGCAGCCGCAGGGCGAACGTCCGAAGGACGATACGTCCAACACGCTTGGCGCTGTGACCGAATAAGCGCGTCAGGCCGGAGTACGAAAAAGCCATGCTGCCCAAAATCGCTGTTGTCGAGGACGAGGAGGCGCTGAGCGTCCTCCTGCGTTATAACCTCGAGGCCGAAGGCTATGAGGTTGAAACCATCCTGCGGGGCGACGAGGCGGAAATCCGCCTTCAGGAGCGCGTTCCGGATCTTCTGATCCTGGATTGGATGCTGCCCGGCGTGTCCGGCATCGAGCTGTGCCGCCGGTTGCGCATGCGCCCGGAGACCGAGCGCCTGCCGATCATCATGCTCACGGCCCGCGGCGAGGAAAACGAACGCGTTCGTGGCCTTGCGACTGGCGCCGACGATTACGTGGTGAAGCCCTTTTCGACACCGGAGCTTATGGCGCGGGTGAAGGCCATGCTGCGGCGGGCAAAGCCTGAGGTTCTGTCCAGCGTGCTGCGCTGCGGCGATATCGAGCTTGATCGTGAAACGCATCGCGTGCATCGCAAGAGCCGGGAAGTGCGCCTGGGTCCGACAGAGTTCCGCCTGCTGGAGTTTCTCATGGCGTCACCTGGCCGTGTTTTCTCCCGTTCGCAATTGCTGGATGGTGTCTGGGGCCACGATATCTACGTGGATGAGCGTACGGTTGATGTGCATGTCGGCCGTCTGCGCAAGGCGCTCAACTTCTCCAACATGCAGGATGTCATCCGCACGGTGCGCGGTGCCGGCTATTCCATGGAAGCTTGAATTTCCAATGTCTGCAAAGCAGCCCGGTGCCTGGAGCATGTTGCGCAAAAGCGTGCAGCGGTTTTGCGCTAACAACATGCGGTGAAACAAAAACTTAAAGCGTGGGGAGCGGATCCGAAAGATCGCGACACGCTTTAAAGATGCCGGGTATTTCTTTGGCAGCGTTATGGCAGGCACAAAAAAAGCGGGCACATGTCCCGCTTTTTTAATTTCATGTCTTTCGGCTTGTATCAGCCGCGAGCGACAGCGTTGGCGGCTCTGCGACGCTCATTCACCGGCTGATAGGCCATACGGGCGTGATACTTGCAGTAAGGCGAACCGTCGCAAGCTTCCGCGCCGCAGAAGTGGAAATCGTCCTTCAGCGGGTCGCCAACCGGCCACTTGCAGGTGCGCTCGGTCAGTTCCGTCAGGGTCAGGCGGCGGGCCATAGGCACAACCGAATTTCCAACCGTTTCCAGAATTCTCGGTTCCGATGCGGACGCCTCGATCTCGTCCTGCATGGCCGCGATATCGGCTGGGCGTGGCTGGCGCAACGGCGCCTGGGAGGCCGGGCGGGCAGCAAAGCTTGCCGGGCGCTGCTGCGGGGCCGCAGGGCGCTTCGGTGCGCGTGTCGGGGTTGCAGTGCCGCCTGCTTTCACGCGGCCCGGCAGGTTCAAGCGATGGACCTTGCCGATCACAGCGTTGCGGCTTACACCGCCCAGTTGCGCCGCAATCTGGCTGGCGCTCAGGCCCTCGGCCCATAGCCTCTTTAACTTCTCGACACGTTCGTCTGTCCAGTTCATGCAGTCTCTCCGCCTTGAGCACGCATAAAAGACAGAATCACTCACCGTTGCGACAAATATAATTCGTCGCATGTACTACATCTATACTTTCGGTGACTAGTTCCGCCGCATGCAGTCTAGTAATTGATGATTAACCTAATAGGCGGTGGACTCGGTGGCAAGAGTCGGCGGAATCGCAGCGAATCGATTTCCGGGTTTTCCCCAACTTGCTTGACAACAGAGTCATTTTTGCCACAGCGATTCAACCGTGAGTCACGTCTGCGCACCTATGCTGAAATGCCCTTAATTCCCAGCGATTTGTTGACACGCGCGGATGAAATGCCGATAGTGCCCACGCCGTCCACTGGGGCGGCATTTTAATTTTACGCGGCGCATGCCGCACACCGTTTGAGACAACTGCCCAAGGAGTGATGTCGCCATGGCTGAAGCCGCGCTTTTCGACACGTTTGCAAGGGCTCCGCTGCGTTTTGTGCGCGGTGAGGGCGTCTGGCTCGTGACGGAATCTGGCGAGCGATATCTCGATTTCGGCGCTGGCGTGGCCGTCACCTCGTGCGGTCATGCGCATCCGCATCTCGTCGGTGCGTTGAAGGATCAGGCAGATAAGGTCTGGCATCTTTCCAACCTTTACGAGATCCCGGATCAGGAGCGCCTGGCGCGCCGTCTGGTGGATGCCACTTTCGCGGATAAGGTGTTCTTCACCAATTCCGGTGCGGAGGCGCTGGAATGCGCCATCAAGACTGCGCGGCGCTACCACTATTCCAAGGGGCATCCTGAGAAGTTCCATATCATCACCTTCGAAGGTGCCTTCCATGGCCGCACGATTGCGACCATCGCTGCTGGCGGTCAGGAGAAGTATCTGGAAGGCTTCGGCCCCAAGGCGCAGGGTTTCGATCAGGTGCCGTTCGGCGATCTGGATGCGTTGAAGGCTGCCATTACCGAAAACACGGCCGCCATCCTGATCGAGCCGATCCAGGGTGAGGGCGGTATCCGCGTCGTGCCGAAGGAATTGCTGAAAGAACTGCGTGCGCTTTGCGATAGCCACGGCCTGCTTCTGATGTTCGATGAGGTGCAGACGGGCGTTGGCCGCACTGGCAAGTTCTTTGCGCATGAATGGTCGGGTGTTGCGCCAGATATCATGGCGGTTGCCAAGGGTATCGGCGGCGGCTTCCCCTTCGGTGCCTGCCTTGCCACAGCAGAGGCGGCATCCGGCATGAAGCCCGGCGTGCATGGCACCACCTATGGCGGCAATCCGCTGGCCATGGCTGTTGGCAATGCCGTTCTGGATGTCGTTCTGGGCGATGGTTTCCTGGAGCATGTGCGCGATGTCGCGCTGGTGTTCCGCCAGGGTCTCGCAGCCTTGAAGGATCGCTTCCCGCATGTGATCGAGGATATTCGCGGCGAAGGGCTGATGCTCGGCATCAAGGCGCGCGTCCCGGCGGGTGAGCTGGTCACGGCCATGCGCGAGGAGCATATTCTGGGCGTTCCCGCGGGTGATAACGTCATCCGTCTGCTTCCGCCGCTGGTGGTCACTGCGGAAGAGGCGCGCGAAGGCATTGCCCGCATTGAGCGCGCAGCGGAAAAGCTACATAACGAGCAGTTGAAGAAGTCGGCCTGAAGCCGGCAGGTTTTGAGCGAAACGGGCCGCCGGACGGCGCCTCAATAGCCCATCGGGGCTCAATGGATTGTATCATGGCATCTCCGAAGCATTTTCTCGATTTCTCTGCCGTCTCCGCCGGTGAGTTGCGCACCATTCTGGATGATGCACGCACCCGCAAGCAGGCCACCAAGGCTGGCACCGCGGATAAGCCGCTGGCGGGCAAGATGCTGGCCATGATCTTTGAAAAGCCGTCCACGCGCACCCGCGTCTCCTTCGATGTGGGCATGCGCCAGCTGGGCGGCGAAACGCTGTTTCTCTCCGGCACGGAAATGCAGCTTGGCCGCGCTGAAACCATTGGCGATACGGCCCGCGTTCTGTCGCGCTATGTCGATGCCATCATGATCCGCACCACGGACCACACGCGCCTGCTGGAATTGGCAGAGCATGCAACGGTTCCGGTCATCAATGGCCTGACGGATGAGACCCATCCCTGTCAGATCATGGCGGATCTTCTGACCTATGAAGAACATCGCGGCCCGGTTGCTGGCAAGACATTTGCCTGGACGGGCGATGGCAACAATGTGCTGCATTCTTTCGTCGAAGGTGCTGCGCGCTTCGGCTATCGCATGAATATGGCCGTGCCGCTGGGCTCCGAGCCGCTGGACAAGTACCTGAACTGGGCACGCAACAATGGCGGCGATATCATGCTGTGCCATGATGCGGAGCGTGCCGTTGAAGGTGCGGATATGGTCGTCACCGATACCTGGGTCTCGATGAACCAGGAGCATAAGGCCCGTGGCCATAACATCTTCCAGCCATTCCAGGTGAATGAGCAGCTGATGGCAAAGGCCAATAAGGATGCCCTGTTCATGCACTGCCTGCCCGCCCATCGCGGTGAGGAAGTCACCGATGAGGTTATCGATGGCCCGCAGTCTGTGGTCTTCGATGAGGCGGAAAACCGCCTGCATGCGCAGAAGTCTGTTCTGGCCTGGTGCTTCGGCGCGATCTAGAGCCTTTCCAGAAAAAGCGGTCTCCGGTTTTCCGTCGGGAAATGCCTCTGGCCAAAGCAGAACCGGATCGTCGGCACTTTGCCGTCTGCCTTGATTTCGGCAGGCGGCATTCCCATGTGTCGGTCTTCAAATGCTGCCTCCGTTTTCCGGGGCGCGATCCAACACAAAAATCGTCGGCCTGTTTCCATACTTACAGCGCCCTGCGTCCTATATGGCGCACAAAGGACGCTGTAACGCTTTAAATTTGCTGCATAATTTTTGCCTTAAAATCGGGTTCGATTTAAGGAATTATGCAGTAAGCGGTTCCGCTGAGGCGCCATATGTGCGAAATGGAAAGCTCCGGCGCGAAGGAGTCAAGTCATGGCAGAAGCCACCGTCGATCTCAGTGAACTTCAACTTGCAGGCGATGATCGCGTTGTCCCCTTCCAGGTGGAAGGTCTGGATGTGCGCGGCCGTGCGGTGCAGATGGGCCCGCTTCTGAACCAGATTCTGGGACGTCACGATTATCCTGCGCCCGTTGCGCGTCTGCTGGCCGAGGCCATTGTCCTGACCGCGCTCATCGGCACGTCCTTGAAGTTTGAAGGCCGCTTTACCGTGCAGACCAAGGGCGATGGCCCGGTCGATCTCCTGGTGGCGGATTTCACCAGCCCGCAGAACATGCGCGCCTATGCCCGCTTCGATGAAGCGGCGCTGGATGCTGCGGTGAAGGCAGGCAAGGTTTCGCCGACCGAGCTTATGGGCCACGGCGTTCTGGCCTTCACCATCGATCAGGGCCATGGCATGCAGCCCTATCAGGGCATCGTGCCGCTCGATGGCTCGTCTCTGGAAGAAATTGCCGGTGTCTATTTCCGCCAGTCAGAGCAGATCCCCACCAAGGTTCGGCTGGGTGTCGCGGAATTGTTCGATCGCGATGCCGATGGCAAGGCCCGCCATGCCTGGCGTGCCGGTGGTGTTCTGGCGCAGTTCCTGCCGGAAGCGCCGGAGCGGATGCGCCAGCCGGATATCCACGGCGGCGATGGCGATGAGCGCGATGCGGATTTCGTCGAGGATGACGCCTGGGCCGAAGCCAGCATGCTGGTGGAAACGGTGGATACGGACGAATTGACCGATCCGCAGGTGGGCATTGAACGGCTGCTCTATCGCCTGTTCCATGAGCGGGGCGTGCGGGTCTATGAGCCGCAGATCGTCATGGATCGTTGCAGTTGCTCGCGCGACAAGATCAAGGGCGTGCTGGGTGGCTTCTCGGCAGAGGAGATTGAGGAGAGCCTCGAGAACGGCGAAATCTCCGTCACCTGCGAGTTCTGCTCCACCACCTATCGCTACGATGCTTCGGAATTCAAACCGAACTGACCACACTGCCTGATGCCGGTCTCCGGTGCCGATAATCCCGCCTCACAATGGCCAAGGCTTTTGCGTTGGCCATGGTGAGACGGGCGGGCTCGGCTTTTCCGCAGGCCTGCTGGAGCCGCGCGAGATGGCGGTTCCCTCCACGCCCGTCATCGGCAAAGCAGTGTTCGGGTAGGTGTATAGCTGCTGAGAGCCGCCCAACCCCATCAACCACTTAGCATTTTTCCATACGCCAGCCCCAAAACCTGTGTTTGAATTTGGCCGTTCCGCAACGGTTACACCAGCAGGCGTGCTGGCGATGCGGGGCCGGCGCGGGTGTGAGGGGCAAGACGCAAAACCCTCATGTCCGGGTGCGCGGAAAATGGTCTCCCTCTGGCGACAACGGAGGAAGCGGTCAGGCGTCGGACGTCAGCCTGCCTCTTCATCTCCGAAGGAGCGCGCCGGGCGTGCCTGTGCGGCACACATGGGGAGTGGTGAGGGTCAGGCTTCGCCGTCTGTAGTCCGGCCGGTTTCGGTCAGGCGGCGGTCAAAGGGCTTCCCCATCATTCCAGGCAGAGAGACCGGAGTCGCGTGCAAAAACCGCTGAACGGGGCGCTGAAAGGTGTCACTTATAACTACCCATACGAGGCAGCTTTCAGCGCCCCGGCCTGACAGTCTCTATGCCACGGGTTCACTGAACCGCGTGACTATTGGCGCATGCCGCCGGTTTTTTGAAAAGCGATAAGCTCGCGAAACAGCATGAACTCCGAAGTCTCAGAGCTTCAGTTCAGCGTGCGCAGAAGGCCGGGGGAATCCAGCGAGAAGGCCGGAATATCGACGATGAAGGTTTGCCCGTCATCGGTTTGCATCTGGTAATGGCCGAACATCATGCCGGATGGCGTGTCGAGCGGGCAGCCGGATGAATATTCATAGGTATCGCCCGGCTCCAGCCGCGGCTGCTCACCCACCACACCGGGGCCTTCCACCTCATCGACAACACCGTTTTGATCCGTGATGTGCCAGTAGCGGTGCATCAATCTCACAGTGTGAGAGGAGTGATTGGCAATAACAACCTTGTAGCCCCAGACGTAGCGGTTCTCATCTGGATCGGACTGATCCTCCAGATAATAGGGCTCCACCTCGACTTCGATATCCTTCGTCCGTGCACGGTACATGTGCCATACCTCATTGCGTAGAAGGGATATCGTACAGGTCGGGCGCAAGGTCAAGAAATGCGCCCGCTCCAGAAGCCGTGAACCCCCTAAATTTGACGGTTAATCCTAACCGTCAAGGTAAACATGTCAGTTGGCGACCTTCGACAGCGCCTGCGCCAGATCGTCGATCAGATCGTCCGTGTCCTCGATACCGCAGGAAATGCGCAAGGTGCCAGCGGAAATGCCAAGCTCTGCCCGCGCTTCGTCGGTCAGGTTCTTGTGTGTGGTTGTCGCTGGATGCGTGATCAGGCTCTTGGCGTCGCCCAGATTGTTGGAAATCTTCACCACCTCCAGCGCATCCTGAAGCGCGAAGGCTGCATCCTTGCCGCCCTTCAGCTCGAAGCAGACCAGCGTTGAGCCGCCGGTCATCTGCTTGGCGATGATATCGGCCTGCGGATGGTCCTTGCGTCCCGGATAGATGACCTTGGCCACCTTGCCCTGATCGGCCAGGAAGTCGGCAAGGCGCGCCGCAGTCTGCGTCTGCTGCTTCACGCGCAGCGGCAGTGTTTCCAGACCCTTCAGAAGCGTCCAGGCATTGAAGGGAGACATGGCCGGCCCGGTGTGGCGGAAGTAATCGTGCAGGTTCTCATTGATCCAGTCCTTGCTGGACAGAACGATGCCGCCGAGGCAGCGCCCCTGGCCGTCGATGTGCTTGGTCGCGGAATAGACGACGACATGCGCGCCCAGTTCCAGCGGCTTCTGGAAAAGCGGTGTTGCGAAAACATTGTCGACCACCAGCTTGGCGCCGATCTGGTTGGCAAGCTTTGCCACGCCGGCAATATCCACCACTTCCAGCGTCGGATTGGTCGGGCTTTCCAGGAACATGACCTTGGTGTTGGGACGAATGGCGGCTTCCCAGTTTTTCAGGTCGCGACCGTCCACCAGCGTGCATTCCACGCCATATTTGGGGGCAAGCGTTTCCACGATGTAGCGGCAGGAGCCGAACAGGGCGCGGGCTGCAACAATATGGTCGCCTGCCTTGACCTGGCAAAGAATGGCAGCGGAAACGGCGGCCATGCCGGATGCGGTAGCGCGGGCGTCTTCAGCCCCTTCCAGCGCAATCATGCGCTTTTCGAACATGTCGTTGGTGGGGCTGCCATAGCGCGCGTAGATGAAGCCGTCGGTCTCGCCCTTGAAGCGGGCCTCTGCGGATGCCGAGTTTTCGTAAACGAAGCCCTGTGTGAGAAAGATTGCTTCGGATGTCTCACCGAAAGGCGAACGCAGCGTGCCTTCGTGAACGAGCTTGGTTGCCGGGCGCCAGGTCTTGCTCATATGCGTGTCCCATTCCACAAACAAAAAAAACCGGTCGCAGACGGACCGGTTTTGCACCCGGTCCTTTTAGCCACTTGTTTAACGTGGCTGCAAGCCGACCGGCCAAATCACCACGGGATAAGTCTCGCATACGCCGATAGAGAGCTTGCGTCAATTCCCCGCTTTTGCTTTTGTCCCCCGATTAAGGAATAGGTTCAATGGAACGTAAAGCTGGCATTTTGGCGGATCGCGCGATCGGCGCACTTTTTGAGGCGGGCAAGCTGAAGAGCGAGGCTCAACTGGATGCCGACCAGATCCAGCCGGCCAGCCTCGATCTGAGGCTCGGCTCCAAGGCGCTGCGCGTTCGCGCCAGCTTCATGCCGGGCCGCAATCACACGGTTGCCGACAAGCTGGAGCGGCTTACCCTTCACGAGATCGATCTTGAACAGGGCGCGGTGCTTGAAACGGGCTGTGTCTACATCGTGCCGCTGATGGAAAGCCTGGATCTTCCAGCCGAGCTTTCCGCCTCGACCAATCCGAAGAGTTCGACGGGGCGCCTGGACATCTTTACCCGCGTGATGGTCGACTACGCCCAGGAGTTCGACAAGATCCCGGCTGGCTATTCGGGGCCCCTCTATCTGGAAATCTCGCCGCGCACCTTCCCGGTCATCGTGCGCCGCGGTTCACGCCTGTCGCAGATCCGGTTCCGTGTCGGCCATGCGCTGCTCAGCGAAGCGGAAGTTCTTGCCCTCCACCATGAAGAGACGCTGGTGGCGAGCGAAATGCCGAATGTTTCCGGCGGCGGTATCGCGCTCTCGATCGATCTCAAGGGGGCAGGGCCGGATGGCCTGATCGGCTATCGCGGCAAGCACCATACTTCGGTGATCGATGTGGATCGCAAGGCGCAGCATGATGTGCTGGATTTCTGGGAGCCGCTCTACAGCCGTGGCCGTGACGACTTGATCCTCGATCCGGATGAGTTCTACATTCTCGTGTCGCGCGAGGCGGTTCACGTACCGCCGCTCTATGCGGCGGAAATGACCCCCTATGACCCGCTGGTCGGGGAGTTTCGCGTGCATTATGCGGGCTTCTTCGATCCGGGCTTCGGCCATGCCGCAGCAGGCGGTACTGGCAGCCGTGCAGTCCTTGAGGTCCGCAGCCATGAGGTGCCGTTCATTCTCGAACATGGGCAGATTGTCGGCCGTCTGGTCTATGAGCACATGCAGGAACGCCCGCAAGGCCTCTACGGTTCAAGCCTCGGTTCCAACTATCAGGCGCAGGGCCTCAAGCTCTCGAAGCATTTCCGCGGGTAAACCAGCCCGCTCGGTTTTTGCTTGAAATGCCAATGGTCCTGATGCTAATTCTCAGGCCCTGTCATGCGGGTGTAGCTCAATGGTAGAGCAGCAGCTTCCCAAGCTGAATACGAGGGTTCGATTCCCTTCACCCGCTCCAGCCACTCGTAGTCTCAATCCTTCATCACGCTCGAGCGGGCTGCTAACACCAACAGGCATGGTTCCGTAACGGATCGGCAACCGGAAAAGCCGATGGCTGTACATGCCGCCTGTTCGCCAGATCGCGCTTAATGGCGTGGCATTATCTGGCCAGCAACTGCTCCTCGCGGTACGGGGTTTGTCGCATGGGCTACTGCCCGCCTTGTGGAGGATTAGCGACGTTCCCAGTATTTTACCATCGCAGCCGCAACCATGGCAGCTCCTGTCCGGCTAAGGTGGTTGTCATCGAATAGAAGCGGCTTACCCTCGACAACCAGCCTGCATCGCCTCTCATGGCAAAGGGTGTCAGCTGGATCAAAAACGCTGACATGATCATGTCTTGCGGCCAGAGTGCTGAGTTGATGGTGAGCAACTGCACTGTATCTGTAATGCTCCTCCAACGTGACAGCAAGAGTATCGACTTGACCAACCATCGCGAGTCTGGCGGCAGCTTGGGGTATGCTTACCCCCGGGATCTCTGGATTAGACGCAATGAGTACGACATTCTTTCCTGCTGCTGCGAGGGCTGCTACTGTCTGTGTTAGCCCCGCCAACAAGTCGCGTTCACCCGGCGAGTTCATGTAAAACTCGTAGTAAGCAGCCAGAAAAACGGTCTTGATGTTGTGTTTGTTGACGAGATACTCAACTGCCTTCTCAGTGAAGGCCTCGCAGCCCTTTTGTAGTGGAGCTTTAAAATTGAGGGCCGGTGGGCATGACGAGTAGGTCACGCCTAGGATGGACCGTCCCTGCTTTGCCAGATGTGCGCCTATTGCTTCACCAAGCTCTACGCCATGGCTGTCACCCCAAATAGCAAATTCGGGCGTTGCCGCTTGATCCCCGTAACGACAGGACTGCTCAAGGGGTGGATTGAATGCATCCGTTCTATGGCAGGTGGGTCGGCGTGAGCTATAGTCGTTTGCACCGGCGGCATAGGCAATGACATCCTCTGGCAAACGAGCAGGGACGCCTTGCCAATGATGGATGGCGACACCCGCCGCCGCCGCGGTGCAAGCGCAGGCGGTTAAGTATCGAGCAATCGTCCGCTTAGATTCGATTATTGGACGTTCAACGTAACGATAGCTCAAGATACTTATGGCCATGCATGCAAGCAACAGCGCCAAAGTCTCCAAAACATCGGGCGATTGATCCAATGTGAGGGTGCGGTAAAACACTAGCAGCGGCCAGTGCCAAAGATAAAGGCCGTAGGAAATCAGACCGATATTTTGCAGGAAAGAAAGTGAAAGTAGCTTCGAGCAGGTTGATGCGTTGGCCTTTGGCCAGATTACGAGCGCTGCTCCGAGGCAGGCATAGCTGGCATTGAGTCCGGGAAAGAGGTCTTGCTGACTTATTGTAAAGGCGCTCCATCCGATCAGGATGAGGCCCATTGCGGAAAGCGTCTCCCCAATTTTTGCCGATGAGATCTTGGGCATGAAGGCAATCAATGCTCCCAGACCAATTTCCCATGCGCGTGGATGAGGGAGATAGAAAGCGGCCTTCGAATTGTCGCTTGTCTGCCATACGGCATAGATGAAGCCCAGCATGACTGCTGCGGCCAGCGTCATCCGAAGTACGCTCTTATTTGCAACCAGCCTTAACCCCACGAGCAAGATAAGCGGCCAGACGAAATAGAATTGCTCCTCCACCCCAAGAGACCAAGTATGGAGGAGGGGTTGCGTTTCGGCAGCCTGATCAAAATATTCGGTGTTGTGATAGAAATAGAGATTTCCAAAACCCAGCGCGGCGTAGGCTGCGCTTTTAGCCAGTTCAGCGTATTCGGATGGCATCAAAAATAGCCACCCAAACGCTAGAACCGAAGAGATCATCAGGATCAGAGGCGGCGCGATTCGCTTGATACGACGACGGTAGAAGTCGGAAATTGTGAAGGTGCCTTTTTCGAGGCGGTTTAACGCGTGGAATGTGATGATGTATCCGGAGATCACAAAGAAGACGTCAACACCCGTAAAGCCGCCTGGCAACCATGTCGCGCCGAAATGATAGAGAATGACACTGAGGACGGCGACTGCGCGCAGTCCGTCTATATCCGGTCTGTACGTTGCGGGATGACCAAGGGCCACCGGCTTCATCGTCTGGAACACAAAGTCTATCCGAGTTGCAAAGTTGAAGGCTTTAGCCTCCTTCAAACGAGGAGACAAGCGCAGGCCCGGATCCGTGCATAGCCAAGAGCTGGCGATTCCAGTTCGCATTAAATTAGGACGGCCAGCGTGTTCTCGCGGCAACAACGTGACGTCAATCTGTCGCCCGACCCCGTTCTAAAGATAACGGCGGTCGCGTCCTGGTCCGCTTTTGACAGAGCCGGGGAAATCTGTCCACCGAAGTTGTGGATGCAGACATGAATGAAGCCTTCAACCATATGAGGGCTCTTCAGGTTCAGGCGCAGTTCACCATGCAGTCTTCCTGTCAATCGCCAGCTCGAACTCTGCCTTAATCACTCCTTCATCTCGGTCGCGCCGCTCGGTCTGTGCGATGTCTTGCTCCAGAAGAAGGGCTTTTTTCGCAGTTCATTGGCTGCGCGCCATGCGGCTCCGGAAACCATCAGCCAGTAGAGCGGCAGTGCCAGCCATTTCCAGCCGATGCGGCGCTTCTCCTCGCCGATCATGCAGCGGAAGCCAAGCGCCAGGAAGACGCCATAGCTTGCGACCACATTGATGAGATCGAGAATTGCCATCAGATGTGGCGGCTGGTCCGGCTCGAAAAGCAGGTGGCCCGTAAAGGTGAGAAGAAAGATCGGCAGCAGAGGGTGAAGTAAGGCTGAGACGAGCATGCCGCCGATCATCAGTTGAAAAATCAGCATGGGCCCAAGCCCCATCTCGCGGATCGCAGTCCAGGGGTGGCGCATCACCACCAGCCAGGTTTGAAACCAGCCCTTGAACCATCGGGTCCTTTGTCCCAGCCACACGGCGTAGCTGGTCGGTGCATCTTCGAGTGTCTGGTATCGAAGCGTCTGCGAACGGTAGCCGCTGCGGAAGAGACGCATTCCGAGATCCGCATCTTCCGTAACGTTGAAGGGGTCCCAGCCTCCCACCTCGCGCAGGACTGTGGTGCGGAAGTGATTGGAAGTTCCTCCGAGTGGCAGCGGCATTTTCATCCATGCCAGCATTGGCAGTATTCCACGGAAAAGGGCTGCATATTCCATGGCAAACAAGGCGCTGACGGTGCTTTCTCCGAGATTGGCGATCACAAGGGGCGCCTGGAGGCAGGCGACCTCCCTGGGCACGCGGCGAAAACGCTGGTGCGCCTCCAGCAATTGCTTGGGATGCGGTCGATCCTCCGCATCGTAAACGGCAACGAATTCACCGCGCACACTGCCCAGTGCATAGGAAAGCGCTTTCGGCTTGGTGCGGGGCTGAAAGGCCGGGACTTCAACGACCTCAAAGTGCGGCGGCAGATCGATCGATGCCAGCGCATCCAGTGTTTCCCGATCATCCGCCTCGCAGACCAGCTTGATATCCAGCAGCGAGCGGGGCCATTCCAGCCGGTCCAGATTGCGGACAAGTTGCGCGACCATGTCACCCTCCCGATAGAGGGCGACCATGACACTATATCTCGGCAATGACCGCGGAAGATCGATGAATGCAGGGGGTGGAGCCTGTTGACGCACGAGGATCAAAGCAAGGCAGCGCAACATCAAGGCAAGGAAATAGATGCTGGAGAGAAGGATGTGCAGGAGAGGAAAAAACAGCCCCGGATTGCTCATACAGGCAATCAGCACCGTGGCCAACACCATTCCGGCAAGCATGCCCTGCTTGCCGGTTGCAACAATGCGGGCGGAAGCATCTGGCAAGGTTTCGAAAAGCTCGAACACGACGGAGCGCACTCTGCGACTTGCTCCTGCTGCCCAGACGGCCCGTCGCACTGCCGAAGGCGTGGTGATGACCATGCGGTGATGCAGGGAAGGCGTTGTCCGCAGGCGGTGGGCCAAATGCTCCAGTTGCGCCGCGTGCGGCACGATGGCAATGACCGGCGCAGACACATCGTCGCGAATTCGCAATTGCGAGGGGGTCTGCAATTGTGTGTCGAGGCCCTCCATGTCCTGCACTGCCCCCTCCGGTATATTCGACAGAAAAGGCAATCCGAGCAGGTCCGCGAAAGCCCCGTAATAGGCATCCTCACGCATGTAGCCCTGTTGAAGAAGTTCTTCCTCCAGGGACGTCCCATGAAGAGACGCCTGTGTTGCGAGGCGCCTTATAAGAAGTTCCGGAAGGCCGAGAAGCGCCATTGCCGATGTCTCGGACTCGCGAGAGTCTTCCACCAGAGTGAGGAATGCAGGCTTCGCCGACGTGGTCCGACGGTGCAGCCCCGGCCTATCTGCCAAACCTGGATATTCCCCCAAGAGCGTCAAACTGGTACACCACACGGAAACCGGCTGGCCGGCCTACCCCCACCGGACGACAAGGATTGCACTTAATGCTATTGATCCAAAGAATCCAGGGATATCTAAGGTTTAGTATCTCCTTGATAAGTCTGGCTTTTCTGAGCTTTCTCGCGCATACTGCGCAGGCGGCGGAGAATGCGGGATCCCTGTTGATTCTGGCCGATCCGAACGAGCGTTTAAGCAAACCGGACCTGTCTGCCCTGCCTCGTTTGCGGATCCTCACCACGGCAGATTTTCCGCCTTTCAACTTTGTCGATCAGACGAACCGGCTTGCGGGCTTCCATGTGGATCTGGCACGGGAAATTTGCCGGGAGCTTGCAATCGAGTCCAAATGCCAGATTCAGACAGTGCCCTTTGGCGATCTGCAGGCAACGCTTGAGGCGGGCAATGGAGAGGCTGTCATGGCGGGCATCGCCGTCTCCCCGCAGTTGCGGCAGAAATTCGCCTTCTCCCATCCCTACCTGATGTTGCCTGCCCGTTTCGTCACATCCCGCACGGCGGACCTTTCCGGGCCGGCGGATATGGCATTGGCAGGCAAGCCCGTCGGCGTTGTGGCAGGCACCAGCCATGAAAAAATGCTCGCCGCCTTCTTCCCGAAGGCAAAGCCCGCGCCCTTCGAGGACCAGGCGGCCATGCTCACAGCGCTGAAAGAGGGCAAGGTCACGGCAGTCTTCGGCGACGGATTGCGCCTGCCGTTCTGGGTTGCAAGTGCGGCATCGGAAAAGTGCTGCAGGCTGTTCGATGGGCCTTATATTTCGGAGCGCCACCTGGGTGAGGGCTTCGCGGTCATGACACGCAAATCCGCATCGAACGCTCTTGTCGCCGCGGTGGATTTTGCCCTGTCGCAACTGGCACGCAAGGGCAAGATGCAGGAAATCTATCTCCGTTACTTCCCGAACGGATATTACTGAGGTTGGATATTTATTGGCTGGCCCAGATGATGCGCGCCATCCAGTCGATATCCTCCAGTGCGAAGCTTCTGTTCGGATGCTCCGGGTTCAAGGAGGTCAATTCGATCATCCGGGCGCTTTGGCGCAGCAGAACCTTGGCCATAACCTCGCCGTCGCGCGTTTTGACCACGACACGGTCCCCCTTGCGGACCTGAGCGCCCGGTTCCACGATGAGCCTGTCACCGTCCCGGTAGAGCGGCAGCATGGAATCGCCCTGAACTTCAAGAGCATAGACATTGGCCCGGTTCGGGATAGGTGCCGGAAACTCGACCACATCCCAGCCGTGGCCAGCCGGAAAGCCGCCATCGTCGAAAAAGCCGCCTGCACCGGCCTGTGCAAAGCCCAGCAGAGGGATCGAACTTCCCTGCGGGGGAAAGCTATCGTCCGGCGGCAAATGGTTCGAAGGAGTGAGGTAGCGCATGAACTCGTCGAGCGAGGCGCCGGTTGCTTCCAGAACCTTGGCAAGCGATTCCGTCGAAGGCCAGCGTTCGCGGCCATCAGGGCCCAGCCGTTTGGATTTGTTGAAGGAGGTGGGATCAAGACCTGCGCGCCGAGCGAGCCCCGAGGCAGACATCTGATGCCGCTCTGCCAGCTTGTCGATCGCCTTCCAGATCATCTCGTGCGATAACATGACGGTTCCCGCATCCTCGGTTGGCTGTCGATCCATCTTGTCCAAGGCAGCCTGTCTGCCGTCCCATCTCGTCACGCCTTCGTTCAAGACCATACAGTTCGGAAACGACGGCTCTGATAACCCTGCCTTCGCCATGGGTGGGGAAGTGGATCGGTTGCCCATTCAGTCAGAGTTCTAGTGAAAGACATCCGGCTCGTAAAGAGAGAAAGGAATAAAATCCTCTTTCTTGCGAAGCTGCGCGTCAAATCCGATCGGCGCACCTGCCAGAACCGGGTGTCACGCCACCTGCGCCATGGCGACCTTTCCAAGCTTGATGACGGCCTGTGTGCGGCTATCCACGTTCAGCTTGAGAAGAATGGCGGAAACATGGGCCTTGATGGTGGCTTCGGAAACACCGAGCTCGTAGGCGATCTGCTTGTTCAGCAGGCCCTCCGCCAGCATGGACAGAACGCGCGTCTGCTGAGGGGTGAGTGTCTTCAGACGTTCGATCAGTTCCAGAACCGCAGGATCTTCGTCTGCCTGCCGATCGAGCGAAGCCGGTGCCCAGATATCGCCCGCCAGCACGGTTTCAATTGCGTGGCGAATATCTTCCAGTCCGGAGGATTTGGAAATGAAGCCGGATGCGCCAAGCTCCAGGGCCCGACGCACCGTTGACGTATCGTCCGTGGCGGACACGATCATGATCGGCAGGCTGCTGAATTCCGCCCGCAGGGACATGAGGCCCGAAAAGCCGCTGACGCCCGGCATGGCAAGATCCAGCAGAAGCAGATCTGCCTCTGTGTATCGCCGTGCGGCGCTGCGTGCATCCTCGAAAGTGCCTGCCTCGATAATCTCGGCGGTCGGGGCAACGGTATCGAGCGCCTGACGTAGCGCGCCGCGAAAAAGCGGATGATCATCCGCAATGATGATGGTGAGTTGCTGCATGTTCACGCTCCCTCCCAAGAGCATGCCTGCCTCCTGAAGCCTGTCCTGTCTCCCCAGGTTTCCGGATTTGAACAAGGCAACCATAGCAAAAACATCGCCAGGATGTGGCGCTACATGCCCTTGAGATGAACTTTAGCTCTTGAGAAAGCTTCGAACAAGCCCAAGTTTTGATGGGCAATTGGCTGTCTTTTCTCAGGTTTTGTCGGGCGGCGGCCCTCCATCCTGCCGGGTCTCGCCAATGATATCCATGAAGCGGCGGAAGAAACGTTCCATGATCGACAGGGACTTCTCGACCTCTTCATCGCTCGGCAGGCCAGGAGCCGTCTTGGTTGCCTGTTTTTCCAGGGCTTCCACCCGGCGGGTCAGCTGATCCAGTTCCTGCTCGAAGGCCTTGCGCTCATCGGCAGCCATGCGGCAGATGAGTCCAGTCTGCTCTTCCCTGCAGAAGCTGACATCCCCGCTTTGGCGATCCAGCCGGATGAAGCCGTTCTGCGTCTTTTCGAGCTGATAGCGGTCCGGTCTGGCTTCGTCCTGGGCATGGCTCGCGGCGGCGCTGCAAGCCATGATGAGTCCGGCAAGAAGCAATTTTCCCGTTTCCATCGTCACGTCTCCTTGCGGTTTGCAAATCCAATGGTTGCGGCATGGACAAGCGGTCCGGTTTGCGGCAAAGCGTGAGACATATCTGCGGCAGCCATTGACCGCCGATTGTAAGCCACGAGAGTGTCAAACCAAGGAAGTGTCATGGCCACAGTTGATCGTCCTGCCCTTGTTTACAAGATCGTGCCGAAGGAATTGTGGCAGGAAGCGCAGAAAGCCGGAATCTTCCACGGAGCGCCGGTCGATCACGCGGATGGCTTTATTCATTTTTCGACCGCCCGCCAGGCGCGCGAGACCGCCAGACGCCATTTCAAGGGGCAGGCAGATCTTCTGCTGGTCGCGGTTGAGGCTGAGAAGCTTGGCGAGGCATTGCGCTATGAGGTCTCGCGGGGCGGAGACCTGTTTCCGCATCTTTATGCCGCCCTTCCGCTCACCTCTGTTGTCTGGACGAGGCCCTTGCCGATAGGTCCGGATGGCGATCACGAATTTCCGGAGGATTTTGCCTGATGCCGATTTTCGATCTCACCCGTGCAGCACTTTTCATGCTCGATCCAGAGCAGGCGCACGGCGTATCCATCGCGGCATTGAAGCACGGTCTGGTTCCTTCCGTGCACATTCCGGACGATCTGCGGCTGCATGTGAAGGTGGCCGGCCTGGAATTTCCCAATCCCGTCGGGCTTGCAGCCGGTTATGACAAGAATGCGGAAGTGCCCGAAGCCATTCTTCGACTGGGTTTCGGTTTCACGGAGGTGGGTACGCTGACGCCGCGCCCGCAACAGGGTAACCCGAAGCCGCGCATATTCCGCCTTGTGCAGGATGAGGCCGTCATCAACCGGCTTGGCTTCAACAATGAAGGGCATGATGCCGCCTTTCATCGGCTTCAGGCGCTGAAGACGCGTGGCATTGTCGGCGTCAATATCGGCGCAAACAAGGATAGCGACGACCGCATCGCCGATTATGTGAGCGGCATTCGCCGGTTTGCCAGCCTCGCCCGCTATTTCACGGTCAATATTTCCTCTCCCAATACGCCGGGGCTGCGCGATCTTCAGGCGCGGGAAAGCCTGGCCGCCCTGTTGACTGCTGTTCTGGCGGCGCGCGATGAAGAAGCGGCGCGGCTTCAGCGCTCGGTGCCGGTTTTCCTGAAAATTGCGCCCGATCTCACCGAAGAGGGGATGGATGATATTGCCGCAGAGGTGCTGGCTCATCCGCTGGACGGGCTGATCGTGTCCAATACCACGCTGTCACGTGCTGGCTTGCGGGATACGCGGCAGGCAGGCGAGGCCGGAGGGCTTTCCGGCAAGCCGCTGTTCTATCGTTCGACGGCGGTTCTGGCACGCATGCGCAAAAGAATAGGTCCCGACCTTCCGATCATCGGCGTGGGCGGTGTCTCATCTGCCAAGACGGCATTGGAAAAAATCCGGGCAGGCGCTGACCTGGTACAGCTCTATTCCTGCATGGTCTATCGCGGACCGGGCCTTGCAGGCGAGATCGTGCGAGGACTGTCGGCTGAGCTGGATCGGCTGGGCATGACGTCGCTGCGGACGTTGCGAGACAGCGCGGTTGATGAATGGGCCGCCGCAAAGCTGGAATAGCGCCGTCTTCGCCAACCAAATCTTTACGCTGTTGGTGTTTACTGTCAGGGCAGGCAGACCTGTCATGGCGGTGTCACACATTTGTGTTGGCGGAACTTGAAATTCCGATGTATCCTCACAAGATGTTACACCTTGTAACACGACGAAGGAGGATACGCATGCGACTGCATCTTAGCCTACCCATCGCAACATTCGGCGTTCTGATTTTCAGCGTTCTGGTCCTGCGTGCCGGTATCTGGCTCATGGCCCCGGGCGCCTGATTGCTCAAATCGTGCCGCGATCCGTCAGATTGGCTTTCAACGGCGTGGTGAACCAAACGTGCTTTTGATTTTGCCCGGAAGCAGAATGGCCAGCAGGCCGCCGCGGAAGGCGAGAAACAGGTTGAGGCTGATCCAGAGACCGTAATTGCCGAAGGCCGGAACCAGAGCTGCGAGGCAGACGATATAGCCCAGCAGCGAAAGCAACATCATGTTGCGCATTTCCCGCGACCATGTCGCCCCGATGAAGACACCATCAATCTGGAATGCCAGTGCGCCCGTCACGCCGGTGAGCGCTGCCAGGGGCAGATAATGATCCGCTATATCCCTGACCTCCGATGAGGTGGTCAGCATGTGGATGAGTGGCGATCCGATCACAAGGAACAGCGCGGCAAGAAGCGTGCCCATGGCGAGCGACCAGATGCCTGTGAGGAGCAGCGCGCGGGCGAAGCCCGGCCGATAGCCAGCCCCGACGGCCCGGCCGACCAGTTGCTCGGCGGCACCTGCCAGACCATCTAGAAAGAATGAGCACACCAGGAATATGTTCATCAGTACCGCATTGGCGGCAAGAGTGACGGCACCCTGGCTTGCTCCCATGCGTGCCATCAGCGCGAAGGAAAAATTCAACACCAAAGAGCGGATGAGGATATCCGAATTGAGCCGGAAGAGTGCCCCCAGTTTCGCACGGTCGAAGAGTTCGCCGCGACGGGGCCTTTGCCGATTGCGCATGCGATGGACGATGACGAGCAGGCCCGCCACCATGGCGACTACTTCGGCTGCGCCGGTGCCGAGCGCAATGCCCGCAATGCCCCAGTCCAGCCAGAGACCGAAAAGCAGGGTGAGAAAGACGTTTGTGCCATTGAGCAGGATTTGCAGCTTCAGGCCAAGCAGGCCTTCGCCGCGCCCCAGCACGTAGCCGAGAATGGCGAAATTGGCGAAAGTGGCCGGGCTGCTCAGCACGCGTATGGCGAAATAAGTCCGCGTTGTCTCTACCACATCAGTCTCGTCGCTCATCAGCGGAGGGGCAAAGCGCCAGATCAGCGGCGCAAGGCACAGCATGATGACCCCGAGGCCGAGCGCACCGATCAGGGCGCGCAGCAGAACAGCATATTCTTCCCTCTCATCGCGGCGTCCAAATGCCTGGGCCACCAGCCCTGTGGTGGAGGTTCTGAAGAAGCTGAGGCTGCCGAACAACAGGTCGAAAATGATGGCGCCGATGGCGAGCCCCGCCAAGGCCGCCGGATCACCCAGACGTCCCGCCACGGCCGTATCCGTCAAGCCCAGCAGAGGTGTCGTGAGGTAGCCGAGCGTCATGGGAACGGCGATGGAGAGCACCAGCCGGTTCGTGACATCAAAGCCGAGAGGCTGTTTTTCCTCTGTGGTCATAAACTCTCATCAGGAACATGCCCGGACACGATTTTCCGTCAGGCAGACAGAACCATGGCCCAATAGGGCCTCATGGTGCTACCGGACCGTGCCATAGCCACGCCGACATGAGAATAGCTGCCGAGCATGTTTTCGAGGTGCTTCTTGGAATCGATCCATGCCTGAACCGCTTCTGCCACCGTTGCCTGGCCACTTGCGATGTTTTCGGCTGCCGGCAGCGGCACGTCATTGCGCTTCATGCGCGTGCCGAAACTATCGCCGAAGCCGATGAGATGGGTCATCTGGTTGGCCTTTGCCATGCGAACGGCCTGCTCGGCCGCCGCGCGCCCGGTTGCGCTGCTGGGCGCCAGGGCGGAAAGACCGTGCTTCTTGCGCAGCTCGTTGACCAGAGGCAGGGCAGCACGCGTATCGTCCGTTGCGCCATCCACATTGACCGGGCCGCCTGTGGTGACGCAGCCGCCCAGTGTCAGAAGAGCGCCACCGGAGAGGATGAGGAGGCTGCGGCGGGAAGTGCTATGGAATGTCATGGGCGTCTAGCGTCTGTAGCTGAAAATGCGAAGGATGATGAAGGCCGGGATCACGATTACGGCGCCGGCAATCAGGTAGTCACCGACCGCGCCCAGCGCATGGAAGCCGCGATACCAGAGATCGAGAACGAAATTGCGAATGCCATAGACGATATCCCAGGGGTGAATATCGAAAACGGCCATGACGAAGCCCACGATCAGCGAGACGACGATCAGTTTCACGATTGTGCGTGCAGGGGAATCGCCCAGCATTCGGTTTATCTGATCAGACATCCAGCAGTCCTTTGGTCTTCGGGCTCTATGCCTGGCACAGATATGATCTTGTGCCTTGCATCGCAAGTTTGTGCGCGTCGCTCTCCGATAGAACTTGAGTTTTTTTGTGGCTTCGTTCAGAAGCGCGCCACCCCAACGGATCGATTGCGCTTATGAGCCAGCACCAGTTCTCCTCCGGCGATGTCATTGCTGACCGCCGCGCCGATTATGCCCGCATGCTGGCGGAGGCGGGAGATCACGCCGCTGCGGCAGAACTCTACGAACAGGCGCTTGAACTCGTGCCCGACTGGGTGGCCGGATGGGTGCTTCTGGGGGATGCCTGCCAGAAGGCGGGCAAGGTAGAAGCTGCCATTGCCGCCTTCTCTCGTGTTGAGGCCATGGATGAAACGGGCCTGTTCGGCGCGAGCCTCAAGCTTGCAGCCCTTGGCGCGGCTCCGGTGCCGGAAACGCCGCCCTCAGCCTATGTCGAAGGGCTTTTCGACGACTATGCCGACCGTTTCGAAACCTCGCTAGTGGACAAGCTGAACTACAGCGTGCCGCAGAAGCTGTTTTCGCTGGTGCAGAGACATGCGCCATTCGAACTGACGATTGACCTGGGCTGCGGAACCGGGCTGTTCGGGCTTGAGGTGGCGCGTGCCACCAGTCGGCTGGAAGGCTTCGACATTTCTGCCAACATGCTGGTCAAGGCCGAGGAAAAATATCTCTACCACCATCTGGGGCAGGCAGACCTTTCGGACGCGCTGCTTGCCGGTGAAAGCCTGTTTGCCGAGGGGCTGCCGCGCCGCCGTGCCGACCTTGTATCGGCTGCGGATGTGCTGATGTATATTGGCAGCCTGGAGGTGACCTTCTCGATTGTGACGGACCTGCTGAAACCGGGAGGGTTTTTTGCCTTCTCGGTTGAAGATGGCGGCGAGGCGGACGATGGTTTTACCCTTCAGCCCTCGCTGCGCTATGCCCATACCCGGCCTTACGTTCTGGATGTCCTGAGCCGGACCGGCTTCGAAGTGCTGGAAGAGTTGCGGACGGACATTCGAAAGGATGGCGGAAAAGATGTCTTCGGCATCCTGTTTATTGCGCGCTTGAGCCTGTAGAATATAGGTTTCTTGCAATTTCCGTCAGTGCTTCTGTCCTATCTTGCATCTCGTGATGGTGCGCCGCACAATGGCCCGCGACATCAGAGATTGAGACGGCGGCACCTATGGCTTTGGGATTTTACAGCGCGGATCCTTCCCGGCACACACTGGTTGAAGACACGCAGGGCCTTGTGACAGGCGCACTGGTGTCCGGGCTTGGCTTTTACCTGCTGAACCGGGTGGGATTGCTGACCGGCGGAACGGCTGGCGTGGCCTTCCTCATCCATTACGCGCTCAATATCTCCTTCGGCCTGCTGTTTTTCATCGTCAACCTGCCTTTCTACTATCTTTCCTTCAAGCGGCTGGGCCTTGCCTTCTCCGCCAAGACCTTTGTTGCCATCGGGCTGGTTTCGGTCATTACGGAGCTGGAGCAGCGCTATCTGCTGATCGGCTATCTGCACCCCTTCTGGGGTGCTCTGATGGGGGGGCTTCTTCTGGGATACGGGCTGCTGGCGTTGTATCGCCATCGCGCAAGCCTTGGCGGCGTCGGTATTCTGGCCATTTATGTGCAGGAGCGCTTCGGCATTCAGGCGGGCCTGATCCAGCTCGCCTTCGATGCCTGTGTCATGGCAGCCGCCTTCCTTCTGCTTGAACCGCAGGTGGTTTTCTGGTCCATTATCGGCGCGGTGGTGCTGAACCTGTTCCTGGCGATCAATCACCGTTCGGATCGATATATCGTGGTACGCTGATGGCAAATCCGGCCCGAGGAAAAACGCCTGCCGGTTTCTGGGCCTCCAGTGCCGAGCAGCATTCCCTCATCGAAGACGCGCAAGGCGTGATCGCTGGCTCCATGCTGGCCGCGCTGGGTGTGACTTTGCTGGCCTCTGCACATCTTCTGATCGGCGGCACGGCGGGTCTGGGCTTCCTGATCCGCTATTCGACCGGCCTCAGCTTCGGCGTGGTTTTCTTTGCGCTGAACCTGCCGTTCTATTGGCTGGCCTATCGACGGCTTGGCCTTGCCTTCACGATCAAGACTTTTCTTGCCGTTGCGCTGACCTCGGTGCTGACGGAAGTGCTGCCGGGACTGATCCCGATTGGCGGGATTAACCCGCTGGTGGCAGCGCTTTTTGGTGGCCTCTTGATTGGAACCGGCATGCTGGCGCTGTTTCGCCATCGTGCCAGCCTTGGCGGTTTCGGCATCCTGGCGCTTTATCTGCAGGAAAAGCTGGGTTGGCGGGCAGGCTTTGTGCAATTGGCGCTTGATGGACTGGTTCTGTCGCTCTCCTTCTTCGTTGCCACGCCCTTCACCATTCTTTGCTCTGTGATTGCCGCTGTAACGCTGAACCTGACACTGGCGATCAATCACCGCACAGACCGTTATATCGTGCGATAAGCCTCTTCTTTTTCACGCGGACATCATTACCTTCTGCTGCGTGAAGAAAGCCGCCGCACCCTTAGAAGATAAATTGCCTGACCTTCTGCCTCGCCCGTTCCAGACATGGTTTGCGGAAAAGGGGTGGCAGCCGCGCGCCCACCAGATGGAGCTTCTGTCTCGCGCCGCATCCGGCGAGAACATGTTGCTGATTGCGCCAACCGGGGCGGGCAAGACGCTGGCCGGCTTTCTGCCTTCGCTGACCGATCTCACCCGGCGGGGCAAGATCCCTGCCGGTTCCGCCTTTACCGGCGTGCATACGCTCTACATTTCACCGCTAAAGGCTCTGGCTGTCGATATCGAGCGGAACCTGATGAAGCCGGTGGCGGAAATGGCCCTGCCGGTGACAATCGAGAACCGCACCGGCGATACACCACAGGCCAAGCGCCAGAGGCAAAAAACCAACCCGCCGGATATTCTGCTCACCACGCCTGAGCAATTGGCGCTCTTGATTGCCAACAAGGAGGCGGAGCGCTTCTTCAAGGACCTGAAATATGTGGTTCTGGATGAGCTGCATTCTCTCGTCACCTCCAAGCGCGGCCATCTTCTGTCCCTTGGTCTCGCAAGGCTTCGCAGGCACGCGCCGGAGCTTCGCACCATTGGCCTCTCGGCAACCGTCTCCGATCCCATGGATCTGCGCCGATGGCTGGTGCCGCAAGGAGAAGAGCCAGCGCCACCGGCCGGACTTGTGCATGTGACCGGCGGTGCAGCACCCGACATTTCCATCATGACGACGCAGGATCGCATTCCCTGGTCCGGCCATGTGGCGACCTATGCCATTCCTGCCGTTTATGAGGAGATTAAAAAGCACAAGACGACGCTGATCTTTGTGAATACGCGCTTTCAGGCGGAGCTGCTGTTTCAGGAACTCTGGACGATCAACGAGGACAATCTGCCGATTGCGCTTCACCACGGCTCTCTGGATGCCGGGCAAAGGCGCAAGGTGGAAGCGGCAATGAGCGCCAACCGGCTTCGCGCCGTGGTGGCCACCTCCACGCTCGACATGGGGCTTGACTGGGGCGATGTCGATCTTGTCGTGCATGTGGGGGCGCCCAAGGGGGCATCGCGGCTGGCACAGCGCATCGGTCGCTCCAATCACCGCATGGATGAGCCGTCTAAAGCCATCCTCGTTCCCGCCAATCGCTTTGAGGTTATGGAATGTCAGGCAGCGCTGGATGCCAATTATCTCGGCGCGCAGGATACGCCGCCCGTGGGCGAAGGGGCGCTGGATGTGCTGGCGCAGCATGTGCTGGGCATGGCCTGTGCCGAGCCCTTCGATGCGCTTTCGCTCCATGAGGAGATCACCAGCGCCTTGCCCTATGCAAGCCTTTCCTGGGAAACCTTCGAGAGGATTGTCGATTTTGTAGCGACAGGTGGTTACGCGCTCAGAACCTATGAGCGTTATGCAAAGATCCGCAAGACGAAGGAGGGACGCTGGCGCGTTTCCAATCCTCAGATTGCGCAGCAATACCGCATGAACCTTGGCACCATTGTGGAAGCCACGGAACTGAATGTGCGCCTCGTCAAGCGCAACCAGCTAGGCTCCGTGGGGCGGGGCGGGCTCTCGCTTGGCAAGGTGGAGGAATATTTTCTCGAACAGCTGGTGCAGGGGGATACCTTCCTGTTCTCAGGCAAGGTGCTGCGGTTTGAGGGCATTCGCGAGAATGAATGCCTCGTCACCAATGCCTTCACGCTCGACCCGAAGATACCCGCCTATGCGGGCGGCAAGTTTCCGCTTTCCACCTATCTGGCGGATCAGGTGCGCGCCATGCTGGCCGATCCTTCCCGTTGGCATGTGCTGCCCGATCAGGTGCGGGACTGGCTGGCGATCCAGCAGGAAAAATCCATGCTGCCCGCCCGCGACGAGTTGCTGATCGAGACTTTTCCGCGGGGAAACCGCTTCTTCATGGTGGCCTACTGCTTTGAAGGGCGTCTGGCACACCAGACGCTTGGCATGCTTTTGACGCGGCGTCTGGAGCGGGCGGGTGCGCGACCGCTGGGTTTCGTGGCCAATGATTATGCGCTTGCCATCTGGTCTCTGAACGATATGGGCGAGATGATCGACAGTGGGCGGATATCCCTTTCCGATCTGTTTGACGAAGACATGCTGGGCGACGATCTGGAGGCATGGCTTGCGGAAAGCTTCATGCTGAAGCGCACCTTCCGCCAATGCGCCGTTATTGCCGGACTGATCGAGCGAAGGCATCCCGGCAAGGAGAAAACGGGTCGGCAGGTCACGGTATCCACCGACCTCATTTATGACGTTTTGCGCAGCCATGAGTCCGATCATATTCTTCTTGAAGCGACGCGAAGGGATGCGGCATCCGGCCTTTTGGACATTGGCCGCCTTGGCGCTATGCTGGAACGAATCAAGGGCCATTTGCGGCATCGTCCGCTGACACGCGTTTCCCCGCTTGCCATTCCGGTAATGCTGGAAATCGGGCGGGAACCTGTTGCGGGCGAAGCGCAGGAATTTGTGCTGGAAGAAGCGGCGGATGACCTGATTGCCGAGGCGATGGGCTGAACAACGAACGCATCATGATGAACCACAGATTGGCGCTTGCCGCCGCTTCAACAGCCACAGCTTCATCCGGCGCCGATATTCTCATCAATGGCGTTGCCGCTACCTGCGATCCGCTTGGCGCGCTGTATCTCAGCGATCTGTCCTGCCTTGTTGTTTCCGATCTTCATCTGGAAAAGGGTGCAGCCTTTGCCCGTCGCGGCATGATGCTGCCGCCTTACGATACGCTGGCCACGCTGAACCTGCTGTCATCCGTCATTACACGCTACGACCCTCGCATCGTGATTTCCCTCGGCGATAACTTTCATGACCGCCGGGGTTCGCAACTGATGCCGGAAGCCTTTCGCGACACGATCCACCAATTGGCGCGGGGCCGCGACTGGATCTGGATCAACGGCAATCACGATCCGGACGGCATTTTCAACCTGCCCGGACACTCCTTGGATGAACTGGTTCTGGGCGATCTTGTGTTTCGTCATGAACCGAGCCTGCTTGCGGGCAGGGGCGAGGTGGCAGGCCACTTGCACCCATCCGCAACGGTGGGACGCCGGGGCAAATATGTGCGCCGCCCCTGCTTTGCCAGTGATGGTGCGCGGCTTGTGATGCCAGCTTTCGGCGTGTTGACGGGCGGACTCGACCTGAAACATAAGGCAATGCAAGGCCTGTTCGACCATGCCGCCCTGATTGCGCATCTGCTGGGGCGTGACCGCATCTATTCGGTGCGGTTCAACAGCCTGATCGGTTAATCCTTGCGGAAAACAATGCTGGCGCCCCAGCCGGTAATGATGGCCACCAGGACGCAAAAGAGGCCATAGGCCAGCGGCTTCTCATGCGCGGCATCGGTGATGGCCTGTTCCAGGCCGGTCTTCACAACCCGCAGCGGCAGGTCTTTCTGTGCGACGAGAACCCCGCTTTTGAACAGATAGGCATGAACGAGATGCACGCCATCCGGCACATTGGCGGGAAGCCGCAGTGTGGCGCGAAACAGGCTGGAGCTGACAAAGCCGACGCCGGTGGTGTCGTTCTGGTAAAGTCCGCCGCCGACCTTCAGGCGGCGATAGGCATCGCGAAAGTCACTGAGCAGTGTTGCATTGCCAATGTAACCCGTGGGCGAAAGCGTGAGATGATCGATGCCAAGGCCAAGCCGGTTCAATTGCGGCACGGGCTGGATGTCGTTCAACGGTCGCGTGCTGGCAATGGAATAGGATTCCGGTACCTGCTCGAACGTCATCGAATGCGTGTTCATCCAGATGCCGAACACCCGCTCCTTGCGGCGAACGGTGGCATAATCGCGGGGGCCTTCGAGCGTTACCACCACATCATATTGGCCGATGGCGAGAAAAAGCTCGTCCGCATTGGTCAGTGCACCAAAGACGGTGAGATCCGCGCCGCGAAAATCCGAGGTGATGGCAATTTCCGATGTGGAGGTGCCAATTTCCAGCCCTTCCTTGACAGGTCCACCCTGACCGGGAAGGCTTTGCGCCATGGCCCCCTGACCGCCAAGGCATGCCAGCAAAAGCAGGAGCGCATAGATCATGGACCGGAGCATCGTCATGGGCTGACACTCCCCCCGATCTGCAGCGAGTAGAGGTCGGCAGGCGTTAGAACGATATCGACGGCAAGGCGAAGTCCGACGGCCAGAACCAGCAGCGCCAGCAGTGCGCGCAACTGCTCGCCGCGCAGTTTCTGCCCGACGCGAACGCCGTATTGCGCGCCGATGACGCCCGCCACCATCAGGATCGTGGCGAGAACGATATCGACGGAATAGTTGGTCGCCGCCTGAACGACGGTCGTATAGGCCGTCACGAAGATGATCTGGAACAGCGAGGTGCCGACAACGACATTGGTGGGGATGCGCAAGAGATAGATCATGGCGGGGACCATGATGAAGCCGCCGCCCACACCCATGACGGAGGTCAGCACGCCAATGCCGAAACCGAGCGCCACCACGGGAATGGCCGAGAGATAGATCTTGGACTTCTTGAACCGCATTTTCAGCGGCAGGCGATGTACCCAGTTATGCTGGCCGGGACGCTTCAAGGGGAGCGGCTGGTTCTTGGCGGCGCGGCGTATGGCGCGCAGGCTTTCCATCAGCATCAGGCTGCCGATCGTGCCAAGGAAGGCCACATAGAGAAGCGAAATGATCAGATCCAGCTGGCCGAGGCGCCGGAGCCAGGAGAAGATCCAGACACCGACCGTTGCCCCCGCAAGGCCCCCGATGAGCAGCACCGTGCCGAGCTTCACATCCAGAGAGCCGCGCCGAAAATGACTGATGGCACCGGAGACGGAGGAGGCCACAACCTGATTGGCACCCGTTGCCACGGCGACAACTGGTGGAATGTTGTAGAAAATCAGAAGGGGCGTGATGAGAAAGCCGCCGCCGACGCCGAACATGCCGGATAGAAAACCGACGGCAGCACCCATCCCGAGGATGATGAATATATTCACCGACAGCTCTGCTATGGGCAGATAGACGTTCACGGTGCGCCTCTTGAAACAACGGCACGATACGCCATCCCGCTCCTGTCGCGACAGGGTGAGCGAGGTGCCGAACCGATGCCCCGCCGTGTCGCTGTCTCAAGCGCAACGGCCTTGAGCCTTGCATGGGTGAGCCTCGCAGCAATCAGCGAGGCCGAGATACATGTCCAACCCCTTCGTCATGCGATGAGAGTGGAGCAGTGTCAATGTCTCAATGGAAGAGGTGGCGGGCAAAAAGCCCGCAACCTTGGCATGGGGGCGGGGCAATGAGGGGTCAGCCTGTCGCCTTGCCGACCTTGGCCTGATGCTGCTCCAGGAGCTTGCGCACCAGTTCCTCGGTGATGGCACCGTCATCCTTCATGCCATTGCTTTTCTGGAAAGCCTTGATGGCGGTGACAGTCTTCTTGCCCATCAGGCCATCCGGCTGTCCGGCGTCATAGCCGGTCTTGTTCAGGATCGCCTGGATATTGCGGATCGCCTTGCCCATGTCGATTGCACCGGTGGATGTTTCGGGCTGGCCCATCCATGCATCCGGAATAGTGGTGCTGTTCGATTTCGGGTCGAGAGGTTGAGCTTTCCATGCCTCGGCGGCGGCCTTGGCGCGTGCCAGTTGCTCAGGCTTCAGGGCGCGGCCAACCTCATCACGCTTCTCAGCGGCATCCTTGTCGCCACCCTTTGCGGCAACGGCAAACCACTTGTAGCTTTCCTCAAGGTTCTGCGCGGTGCCATTGCCGCGCGCAAACAGGATAGCCAGATTGAACTGGCTGTCGGCAATGCCGAGATCCGCCGCCTTGGTGAACCAGGAAACGGCTGACTTGTAATCGGCGGTGCCATTTGCGCCGGAAGCCTGCAGAACGGCGAGATTATGCATGGCGCTGGCATTTCCGGCCTCGGCTGCGCTCTGGTAAAGCGCAATGGCCTTCGTCATGTCACGGGCCACGCCTGTGCCCTTTTCATAAAGGCTGCCAAGGCGATATTGCGCCGGTGCAAAGCCGCGATCGGCGGCGAGCTGATACCAGTGCGCGGCTTCCTTCGGATCTGCGGTTACGCCATTGCGGCCTTCCGTAAAGCGAGACGCAATCTCGAACATGGCCTGCGAATCTCCCCTGGAGGCAGCCTCTGCCAGAGACTTAGGGCCAATCGTTGCGGGAACTTCAATGCTTGCCGGTGCGGAAGCGGCAGAATCGGCTGCACCCTCTGCGGCAGGGCTATCAAGAGGACGGGCATCCACCGGCATGCTGGGAGCATTGCCTGCCTGAACCGCCTGTTCGCCGGTCGCGGCCTCGCCATCCTGAGGCGCATCCTGCCCACGCGGTTCCTGTGTCGAATCCATCGCGCCGTCTTGCGGGGCGCCCTGCTCGGCAGCGGCGGGATTGATTTGCGGCGCCTGGGAGGGAAGATCGGGGGAGGGCTGCTGCTGCAGGACGGGAGAGGTTGTCGGGATGGAAGGCGGCGGCGTGACGATCTTGTCGCTGCGCGTCAACGTGTTCACCAGCGGCATGGTCATCAGGGCCAGCAGGATCGCACCGACCGCCATCAGAATGGGACGGCGATGACGCGCAAGCGTTCCCTTCAGGTTGGCACCATTTGCCTGGGCCTTGCCTTTGCCGGACGGCGCATTCACGCGTCCACGGCCCTGTGCGCCCGCCTTCAGCGGGTCCGTTTCCTGCGCGGCGGCCTTTGCCGCGCGGCGTGCGGCAGCAATGTAATCCATCCGCTCGCTGCCGTCGGTGCCGCCGGTATTGGCCGCCTGGCTCGCACGCACCCGCTCCAGGATCTTGCGCACATCCGGCTTGCCGGAGCCCGGCTCGAGAAGATCATTTTCATGACCGCTCGCCACCACGTCGGACGGATCGATCGAGGGGACCGGTTCGACAACGGCGCGTGCGACACTGCCTTTCGCCGCAGGCTCGTTCTTGCCATTGGCCTTGAAGCGCTGTGTCAGCGAAGCCAGAAGGCCGGTCTTTTCCTTTTCATCCGGGCTGTTCAGGGCGCGCTCGCTTTCCTGCTCATCGAGGAAGGCGGGTGCGGTGTCGTTCATCAACTCTTCTGCAGCGCGGGCCAGAATGCGCGGAGCCGGTTCCTGCATCACCGGGGCTGCCATAGGGGCTCTGACCGTTGGTGTCTCGGGCAGCGGTTGAACCTTCGGCGAGGACAGATGATCTTCCATCTTGTCCAGGCGTCCGGCGATCTGGACCAGCGTGCGGTGCAGGCTGTCGAAGGTGGTCTGCGCGCGCTCGTCGGAGGCGCGGGCCAGCTGCTCCAGATGACGCAAATCTTCCGCCAGAGCGACGATCTGTGCCGTATCCTGCGGGGCGGAGGTGGAGCCAGATGCTGGCTGTCCCGCTGGCTTGTAGGCCTGGATGACCGTTTCGGCCGCCTGACGCGCTGCCTCGAGAATATACTCGTCGCTCGTCGCCATATAGCTTTCGATCGAGGCCATGCGCTGGTCGAGATCGCCCGGCAACGCAGCCGCATCGCGCGGGGATGCGCGGAACAGGGCGGTCAGGTCTGCAATCTGCGCCTCCAGATGCATCAGGGCGCGGTTGTCATGCTGTGGTGCGGCTGCGGTGTCGTTCAGGCGGCGGGCAATGTCGTCCAGCCTCTGCTCAAGCCGGTCAAAGCCATCGTGCTGCGGCAATTCGCTTCTGGAAGGCTGCCGATATTGCATCTCCTCCAGCCGTTCAGCCAGTTCATCCAGACGCGCGAGAACATGACCATCCAGCTTTTCGCCGGACATGGCGTCCATGCGGCGGGACAGATCGGCGAGATAAGCGGTGAGTTCGGCCTGATCCGTATGGCCTGTCTGGCCCAGTTTGGAAACAACCTCTTCCAGCCGTTCCTCCAGCCGGTGCGAATCCTGCACCTGGGCCAGATTGTCGAATTTTTCGGCCAGATGCGCCAGGCGATCCTCCAGCCGCCGCAGCGCTGCCTGTTCCTCGCCATTGTCACGGGCGCGGCCCTGAACCGATACGGCGCGGCTGATTTCATCCAGACGGCTGTCGAGATGCGAAAACTGATTGTGAACGACATCCGGCACGGAGGGACGTGCAATCAGATCCTCAATCACCGTCGTCAGGATGAGAACCTTGTCCTCCAGAGCCTGCAGCGCCGGGCTGTCACCCATGGTGCCCAGTTCGGACTTGATCCCGTCAATGCGGTAGGCCAGTGCAATCAGCTCGCGCTGAATGCCATGCGTGTCCAGTTCCTGAAAGCGATCTTCCAGCTCTGCCCAGCGCAGTTCCATTCTCTGGACGCTGTCTTCACGGGCCAGACCGTCCATCATGTGGCGCAGCTCGTCCAGTTCTTGCTGGAGCGTGCTTCCTCCGGCGGGAGCGCGCTGGTTCATCTCATCGATGCTCAGCGCCAGCCTGCCGAGTTCCTCGCGCAATTCATCCGGCAGGCGGCGATCGAGCGAGAGTTCCCGGATGGCGCTGATTTCGGCGCGCATCTGGTCCATCTCGCGCGAGATTCCTTCGGAAATATCGCGCTTCAAATCCTGCCGCAGCGCCTGCAGCGCGCTGACGATATCGCGAACGCCATATTCCGGCTGTGGGGCGGCGGCACGCAAGGGGGCCGGTTCCGGCCTGCGACGGGGCTCCTCCCGCAGCGGCTCTCTGGCTGCGGGGCGCGGCTCATTCGCACGGCTGGCCTCGGCGCGTGATCCGGCAAATTCACGCCGTTCAAGAATGTCTTCCAGAAATGCTTCCCGGCGCTCGCGCAGGGCAGGGCGCGCCTCCTGCGGCTGGGTTTCACGGCGCGGTGCCTCGGCCTCTCTATGGTTTTCGTGCGGCGTTTCCTGAGCGGACGCGTGCTCGCGGCGCTGTTCGCGTTCTCGCGCGGCACCCAGCATGCGCTGACGCTGGCGAATCTCGTCCAGGATCTCCTTGTCGATGCGTGGTTCGCGTCCCGACGTTTTGAGCAGCCCCTCAATCCGTGCCTCAAGGCTATCGATGGTTCTGTTCAACGCATCGAGCGAGCGTTCCCCGCGCGGATTAGGATTTTGGCGTGATCCGTTCATTTCTTGCTCGCTCGCTTTCGGCTGCGCTCATTCCGACAGGTCTGCTGTTCCGGCTTCCAGCATCAGCCTTCCGGCGCCATGCTTCGTGTGACGCACAATCGCGTGGGTTTAAGCCTGGAAACTTGTTCGTGGCTTATTCCCGCGCACCGACCGGAGGGCCGAAGCACTGGAGCTGCGGCTAACGACCACCTTTCGCGAAACGTAGTTAACACCGTGTTAACGAGGGGAGGGTTCTTGCGGCGAAATACCTGAAAAATCGAGACTTGTGCCTGTTTTCACCTCTTCCTCGTGCGCGAAGAAGCGGCTGAACCTCTGGTTTAATTTATGCTGTTTTTCGCATGTTTCGATCCGGCGTCGCGCACTGCAAAGATGCGAAAGCACGTTTGCTCAACAGGGCGTAAAGATTTTCGCCACAAGCTCCGAAAGTGTCCCACGCTCTTGCCTTGAGCCTTCACAGAAGATTTTGTCGCAGCACCCACTTCTTGATTGACGTTTACGCGCACGTCAATATTTTAGGGGCATGGATGCCGGTTCTGCCGGTCGCTGATTTTGGAGGAGTTCGCGAAATGCCTGTCTACAAGGCCCCGGTTGCAGATACCCTGTTCGTTTTGAAGGATGTGCTCGGGATCGAGCGCTACAACAACCTGCCGGGCTTTGCCGATGCAACGCCGGAAATGATCGAGGCTATTGCCTCGGAGGCGGCCAAGCTCTCCGAGGAGGTGCTGTTCCCGGTCAATTACTCCGGTGATCAGGAAGGCTGTGTGCGCGCCGATGACGGCACTGTAAAGACGCCGAAGGGCTTCAAGCAGGCTTATGACGCTTATTGCGAGGGCGGCTGGATCGGTCTGGCTGTGCCGGAAGAATTCGGCGGACAGGGCTTGCCCTATACGCTGCATGCGGCGGTAGGCGAATACACATCCTCCGCCAACATGTCTCTCATGATGTATCCGGGCCTGACACAGGGTGCCATTGCCGCGATCCTCGTTCACGGTAGCCAGGAGCAGAAGGAGACCTATCTGCCGAAGATGGTTGAAGGCAAATGGTCTGGCACCATGAACCTGACGGAGCCGCATTGCGGCACGGATCTGGGTCTGCTGCGCACGAAGGCCGTGCCGAATGGCGATGGCACCTACAAGATTTCCGGCCAGAAGATCTTCATCTCGGCTGGCGAACACGACATGACGGACAATATCGTCCATCTGGTTCTCGCGCGCATCGAAGGCGCACCGGCTGGCACCAAGGGCATTTCGCTGTTCATCGTGCCGAAATATCTCGTCAATGAGGACGGCTCTGTCGGTGAGCGCAACAAGGTTGTCTGCGGTGCCATCGAGCACAAGATGGGCATTCATGGCAATGCCACCTGTGTGATGAACTATGACGAGGCCACCGGCTACCTGATCGGCGCGGAGAACAAGGGCTTGAACGCCATGTTCGTGATGATGAACGAGGCGCGCCTGGGTGTGGGTCTTCAAGGCCTCGCTATTTCCGAAATCGCCTATCAGAACGCTGTGGCCTATGCGAAGGACCGCATCCAGGGCCGCTCGCTCTCCGGCCCGAAGGCTCCGGAAAAGGCGGCCGATCCGATCATCGTTCACCCGGATATTCGCCGCACGCTGATGACGATCAAGTCGTTCAACGAAGCCGGTCGCGCCTTCATGCTGTGGACGGCGCTGAAATCGGACATTGCGCACCGTTCCAGCAATGAGGCGGAGCGTCAGGCAGCCGACGATCTTCTGGGTCTGGCAACGCCGATCCTGAAAGGTGTGTTGACCGACAAGGGATTCGACCATGCGGTGATGGCGCAGCAGGTCTATGGCGGCCACGGCTACATTGAAGAATGGGGCATGAGCCAGTATGTGCGCGATGCCCGCATTGCCATGATCTATGAGGGTGCCAACGGCATTCAGGCGCTCGATCTCGTTGGCCGCAAGCTGGCGCTCAACGGCGGCCGCGCCGTGATGGCAGCCTTCAAGGAAATCGGCGATTTCTGCGAGGAAAACCGTTCTAACGAGCAGATGGCACCTTACACCAAGGCGCTGAAGAAGGGCTTGAACGATCTTCAGGCCTCCACCATGTGGTTCATGCAGAATGCCATGGCAAAGCCTGACAATGCCGGTGCCGGTTCGACCGATTACATGCATCTCTTCGGTCTGGTCATGCTGGGCTATATGTGGGCCAAGATGGCAAAGTCTGCGCAGGAGCTGATCGCTGCTGGTGACGAACGCGCCGATTTCCTCAACAGCAAGCTGGTGACGGCCCGTTTCTTCATGGACAAGATCATGCCGGAAACGGCACTGCGCAAGGTCCGCATCGAAGCTGGCTGCGACACGCTGATGGAACTTGCAGCCGAAGCATTCTAAGCTGCCAACCAGATCATGAGCCTCCTGCTCTTTGGAGTGGGAGGTTCAGCCATGACGCCCAATTTGCTCCAGAAGGGGCGTCGCAGTGACTATTCAGGCGCGCTTGCGCCATAGGGAGAGAGACAATGACCGAAGTCTATATCTATGACCACGTGCGCACACCGCGCGGCCGTGGCAAGAAGGATGGTTCCCTGCACGAAGTGCCCTCCGTTCGCCTTGCTGCCAAGACGCTGGAAGCCATTCGCGACCGCAACGGCCTGGACACTGCGCAGGTGGACGACATCATCATGGGCTGCGTCGATCCGGTGATGGATTCCGGTGCGGTGATCCCGAAGGCTGCGGCTTTCGAGGCGGGTTACTCCACCAAGGCGCCGGGCATGCAGATTTCGAGGTTCTGCGCATCGGGTCTCGATGCCGTGAACTTCGGCGCTGGCAAGATCGTTGCCGGTTCGGATGAGATCGTGATTGCAGGCGGCGTTGAAAGCATGTCGCGCGTTGGCATGGGCATGTCCGGCGGTGCCTGGTACATGGATCCTTCGGTCAATTTTCCCGGCTATTTCATGCCGCAGGGCGTCTCCGCCGATCTGATTGCCACAAAGTATGGCTTTACCCGCGATGACGTGGATGCCTATGCGGTGGAAAGCCAGAAGCGCGCCGCAAATGCCTGGGAGAAGGGCTACTTCAAGAACTCCGTCATTCCGGTGAAGGATCAGAACGGTCTCGTTATCCTGGATCGCGATGAGCATATGCGTCCGGGCACCGATATGCAGGGGCTTGCCTCGCTCAATCCGAGCTTCCAGATGCCGGGCGAAATGGGCGGCTTTGAAGCGGTTGGCATTCAGGCGCATCCCGAAATCGAGCGCATCAATTACGTCCACCATGCCGGTAACTCCTCCGGTATCGTGGATGGCGCAGCGGCCGTTCTCTTGGGCTCCAAGGCGGGTGGCGAAACCATGGGCCTGAAGCCGCGCGCCCGCATCCGCGCCTTTACCAATATCGGTTCCGATCCGGCGCTGATGCTGACTGGCCCGGTCGATGTGACGGAAAAGCTTTTGAAGAAAACCGGCATGTCAATTTCCGACATTGACCTGTTCGAGCTCAACGAAGCCTTCGCGGCTGTCGTGCTGCGCTATCTTCAAGCCTTTGAGATTTCCCACGACATCATGAACGTCAATGGCGGCGCGATTGCCATGGGCCATCCGCTCGGCGCCACGGGTGCCATGATCCTCGGCACGGTTCTCGATGAACTCGAGCGCCGGGATTTGAACACTGCGCTGGTTACCCTCTGCATCGGTGCAGGCATGGGTACGGCGACTGTGATCGAACGCGTCTGATCGGGAGGAATGACAATGACCTACAAGAATTTCACCGTCGAAACCGACGCAGACGGCATTGCTCTCGTTACCTGGGACATGCCGGACAAGAGCATGAATGTTTTCACCGTCGAGGTGATGGACGAGATCGACGCCATTGTGGATGCAGTGGTGAAGGACGAGACGGTCAAGGGCGTCGTCTTTACCTCCGGCAAGGCAACCTTCTCCGGTGGTGCGGACCTGACCATGATCCGTGGCATGTTCCAGCTTTTGCATGAAGAGCAGGAAAAGAACCCCGATACGGCGATGCAGAAGCTCTTCGACGTGGCCGGTCGCATGACCTGGCTGTGGCGCAAGATCGAAATCTGCGGCAAGCCCTGGGTATCCGCCATCAATGGCGTGTGCATGGGTGGTGCGCTGGAACTGTCGCTTGCCTGCCATGGTCGCGTGGCTGCCAATTCCAAATCCGTGAAGCTCGCTTTGCCGGAAGTGAAGGTCGGCATTTTCCCCGGCGCTGGCGGCACGCAGCGTGTGGCACGCCTTGCCAATACGCAGGACGCGCTTCAAATGATGACGACGGGCCAGACTTTGACACCACAGCGCGCCAAGGCCATGAACCTCGTTCATCAGGTTGTCGAGCCGGATCAGCTCATTTCCGCAGCCAAGCAGATGATCAAGGATGGTCTGAAGCCGGTAGCACCCTGGGACGAGAAGGGTTTCAAGGTGCCCGGCGGCGGCATCTGGACGCCCGCTGCCGCACAGCTGTGGCCAGCGGCCCCGGCAATTCTGCGCCGTGAGACGGCGGGCAATTATCCCGGTGCTCTCGCCATTCTGAAATGCGTTTACGAAGGTTTGCAGGTGCCCTTCGATACGGGCCTGAAGATCGAGCAGCGCTATTTCACGCAGATCCTGCGCTCCACCGAAGCCTTCTCGATGATCCGCTCTCTGTTCATTTCCATGCAGGAACTGGGCAAGGGTGCGCGCCGTCCGGCAGGGCCGGAAAAGCAGAAGCTTTCCAAAATCGGCGTGGTTGGCGCAGGTTTCATGGGCGCGTCCATCGCCTATGTTTCGGCTGCTGCGGGCATTGCGGTTTCGCTGATCGATCGCGATGAAGACGCTGCTGCAAAGGGCAAGGCGCATTCTGAAAAGCTGGTGGCTGATCAGGTGGGCAAGGGTCGCATGACCAAGGAGGAGGGCGAAAAGCTTCTCTCCCTCATTACGCCGACGGCAGATTACGCAACGCTTTCGGATGTTCCGCTGGTCATCGAGGCTGTGTTCGAAGACCGTCAGGTGAAGAAGGATGTGATTGAGAAGGTCGAGGCCGTTCTGCCGGAGACGGCGATCTTTGCCTCCAACACCTCGACGCTGCCCATCACGGGCCTTGCCAAGAACTCCAGGCGTCCAAAGCAGTTCATCGGCGTGCATTTCTTCTCGCCGGTTGAGAAGATGATGCTGACGGAAGTGATCCTCGGCGAGGAGACGGGCGATGAGGCTCTGGCGGTCGCTCTGGATTATGTCGCGCAGATCAAGAAGACGCCCATCGTCGTCAACGATACGCGTGGCTTCTACGTCAACCGCTGCGTCTTCCGCTTTATCAACGAAGCCTATGACATGCTGATTGAAGGCGTGCCTGCGGTGATGATCGAAAACGCCGCCAAGATGGCTGGCATGCCTGTTGGCCCGCTGTCGTTGAACGATGAAGTGGCCGTCGATCTTTCCCAGAAGATCATGAAGGCCTCCATCGCCGATCTGGGCGAGGCCTCCGTGAAGCAGGAGCATATGGCGCTGGTCGACAAGCTGGTGAACGATCTGGACCGTCGTGGCCGCAAGAATGGCAAGGGCTTCTACGAATATCCCGCAAAGCCCGCCAAGAAGTTCCTGTGGCCGGGCCTCAAGGATCTCTACCCCCAGAAGCACGCATCCGAAGTGGATGTGAACGTGCTGAAGCAGCGCCTTCTCGTGACCATTGCGCTCGAAGCGGCGCGGACCATGGAAGAGGGCATTGTGACCGATCCGCGTGAGGCCGATGTCGGCTCCATTCTCGGCTTCGGTTTTGCGCCTTACACGGGCGGCACGCTCTCCTATATCGACGGCATGGGCGTGAAGACCTTTGTGGAACTTTGCGAAAAGCTGGCCGCGCAATACGGCGATCACTTCAAGCCGACACCGCTTCTCAAGGACATGGCGGCAAAGGGTGAGACCTTCTACACGCGCTTCAACCCCTATGGGGCAGAGCAGAAGGCGGCCTGACACACCGGCGAAACGAAAAGGATAGGCCCTGCGGGGCCTATCTCTGTTTCCGGTGCAGTTTCATCTCAGCCTCCAGGCAGCATATGCACAATGAGCGGCACGATGAGGGAGGTGGCAATCGCATTCAGCGCCATGGCAATTCCCGCAAACAGGCCCGCTGTCGGGTCCACCTCATAGGCGCGTGCCGTGCCGATGCCGTGCGAGGTCAATCCCACGGCAAAACCTCTCGCCGCATAATCGCGAATGCCCATGCGGTTCATGAAGGGCGTGACGATCAGCGCGCCGACAATTCCGGTCAGGATCACCAGCACGGCCGTCAGGGACGGATTGCCGCCGAGCGACGAGGAGATCGCCATGGCCACACCGGCGGTGGCCGATTTCGGCAGAAACGAGATAAGCACATCGCGCGGCAAACCCACGATCCAGCCCAGCAGCAGGACGGAAATGACCGCTGCGAGCGAGCCGACAGCAAGGGCAACGCCGATCGGTGCCAGAACCTTCTTCACCTCGTCCCAACGCAGATAGAGTGGCACCGCAATGGCCACCGTGGCCGGGCCGAGCAGGAAATGCACGAATTGCGCGCCTGCGAAAAAGGTCTGGTAGGGAATGTCGAAAAGCGTGACGATGAGCGACAGGGTGAGGATCGAAGTCAGAACCGGGTTGGCGAGCGGATGGCGCCTGACCAGGATCGAAAACTCGGTGGCTCCGATCCAGGTGCAGACTGTCAACGTCAACCAGATCAGGGGGGAGGTGGAGAGATAAACCCAAAGATCGACCGGACTGCGCATCAAGCCTGCCTCGCAAAGAAACGGCGTGCCGCGATAAAGGTCCATACGGTCACGGCAAGCGTGAACACTGCCGACAGCACCAGGACAAAGGCGATGGACCCGGCCTCGGATTTCACCACGCCCCAGAGCGATACGACGCCAACGCCCGCAGGCACGAACAGAAGACCCAGATTGGAGAGAAGCGCTGCCGATGCGCCTTCGACCTGCACAGGCTTGGGCCGCCCCGTCAGGTGAAAGGCGCGCAAGGCCAGAAACAGAAGCACGAGCCCGATCACCGGACCGGGCACAGGCAGCTTTGTCAGAAAGACGAGACTTTCGCCCAGCAATTGGAAGAGAAGCAGGACGGCGAAACCGCGAATCATGGTGGCTCCTGTGGGGAGATGTGTTCAAGAATGGGTCTGCCCCGCCCTTCATAGGCAAGGTGCGGGAAAAACACCGTTGAGCAGGCATTTGGAGGGTAGAAAAACTACCTTTGACAACACTAATAATCTCAAGGCATGGCGACAAACAGGGCAGGATTAGGGTAAACCAGTACTGACTTATCCCAAGGGCGCCGGATGAACAAAGCAGACAGGCCATATGCCTCTCCGAAGACGGATGTCGCGCAGGAAGCGATGATGTCTGATGGTGCCAGGCGCGATATACAGCTTGTGAAGCTGCTGACACGTTTGCCATCCTTCCGCGCAACTCTGGAGCCCGCCAGCGCCCGGCAAATCGCCTTGGCCTATGGCGCTTCGCTGCTCATAGAGCTGGTTGCGATCTGGGCCCGGTTCGTGATCGATCCCTATCTGCCTCCAGGCTTCCCCTATCTCACCTTTTTCCCCGCGGTCATCCTCACGGGTTTCATTTTCGGCATGGGGCCGGCCCTGTTGAACACCGTCATCTCGGGCGGTGTTGCGTGGTACTGGTTCATTCCGCCGGTCCAAAGCCTGGACATCAATGCCCAGTCGGCCACCGCGCTGATCTTTTTCTTCATCGTCATCGGGATCGATCTTGGCCTTCTGCGGTTGCTTCTGATGGCCTATGCCCAGCAAATGCGGGCGCGGGAAGATTTGACCCGGCATCTTCACCTGCAGCAGCTTGTTTCCGAAGAGGTTGATCACCGTTTGAAGAACCTGCTGGCGACCACGAGCGGGTTGATCTCCCTGTCGCAGCGCCATGCCAGTACGCCGGAGCAACTGGGCGCCCAGCTGCGCCAGCGCATTCAGGCCATGGGCCATTCCATTGCGCTGTTGAGAGGCTCGCTACATGGTGGCAGCACCTCCATGCGAGATGCAATCCTGTCATCTGTCGAGCCGCTGGGCCTGACCCTGGGCGACAGGCTGAGCTTCGAAGGCCCGGTTCTGAGGCTGAATGGATCCTCCATCATTTCGCTGAGCCTCATCATGCATGAGCTTGGCACCAATGCCTTCAAATACGGTGCCCTTTCGCGGGAGAGCGGGCGCATTCGCATTCATTGGCAGCTACGCGAAGAGGTGGGGGGCGATGACGAGGCCGAGCCGACGCGATGGATCGAATTGACGTGGGAGGAGCGCGGCGGCCCGCAGGTGACGCCGCCTTCGAATGCCGGATTCGGGACCGAACTGGTGCGGCGCCTTGCCAAAAGCTATGGCAGCGATTGCAAGCTGGATTATCAGCCCGAAGGTTTGTGCGTCACCCTGCGGATGCTGGCTGATACCGTTCTGGCATCGCAAAACGAGTAACGGCGCCTTTCGGCGCCGTCAGAGGAGTGTCTCAGGCTTTCTTGCCCGCAGGAACCTTCACGGTGCCCGGTGTCTGGCCGTGCGGCAGCCACTTGTCCCGCTCTCTCCACAGGGCTGGCAGTGCCAGCAGGCCGATGCAGCACAGGGCAATTGCGGTTTTCGTCAATTGCGACAGTTCCGGCGTGCGGCCGTCGAGGTAATAGACGCCGTAGACGATGGCGACGTGCCAAACATAGACATAGAGCGAGTGGCGGCCGAGCAGCTGCAGGAACTTCAGCGACAGCACCCAGATGATGGCATTGCCGATGCGCTGCACCCAGAGCGCCTTGTGCTTTGGCCCTGCAATCACAAGCCAGGTGATGAGCGTGGCGGCTGCCACGAAGTTGATGAGATAGACCGGGCCGAAATCGGCGCGAATTTCCATGGTCGCAAACTTGCCCACCAGTTCCGCCGGCATCATGCCATGTGCGGTGAGGATGCGCAGCGGCAGGAAGAAGGCGCAGACCAGCACGCAGATGGTCGGGATGAAGGTGTTCTTCGGCGAAAAGATACCCGTCCAGTTGATCTTGTTCAGCGAGGTCATCGCACCCAGCACCAGGCCCGAATAGAAGACGATCTGCCAGCCGAGCAGGTTGAACGAGGCGCGAATGCCCTGTTCATCCGGCCGCATGAAGAAGTGGTTCATTGGCTCGGTGACAAGCTTTTGCAGGCCAAGCTGCCCCGCCATCCAAAGGATGAGCGAACCGGCCATGACATGCGCCCATTTTCCATCGATCACCAGCTTCACCAGCATGGGGGCAAAGATCATGTAAATGATGTATTGCGGCAGGATATCCATGAAGGTCGGCTGGAACACGAAGCTTGCAATCGCGGCCAGACGGATCGGATCGTCGAAAGTGGTATAGCCAAGCCAGTTGTACCAGACGTAATAGGCTCCCGGCAGGACCATCTGTGCGGCCAGGACGCAAATCACGATGCCCATGGCATAGCGATACAGTTCAAATGCGCGGGAATAGATGGCATTGCGCCCGAATTCATAGCCGTTCTTGGCCATCTTGCGCACATAGACCATTCCGATCAGCAGACCGGAGAGAAACACGAAGCCCTGCGCGTCTTCCACGAAGGCAAGCTGGTTGTGGTTGATGTTGACCAGCCAGTAGCCGCCGGCGAAGACAAGGTGATTGATCAGCATGAAAACGAGGAAATAGCCTCGCATACCGTCAATGAGGTCATAGCGTTTCATCGGTCGCGTTCTCCTTGAGCGGATCATGGGCCAAGGGCTCGCGATCCGATGGGCCTCTACGGGCAGGATGATCGGGCTTCAAAGCAATGTTCGTGATGTCGAACACCGCTCTAAACGCGCACTTCACGGAGCGGTTCCGCGCGTTCAGCCTCTATTGTGATTTGGGGATTGTCACAAGCGTGTCATGAACCGCTAATGAATGCGATATTCACTCAGCTGCGGCACGGCGCAGACCTGCGGCCTGTGTGATGAAGGCGCGAAGGGCAGCGGGCTTGACCGGCTTGTGCTGAAGGCCGAGACCGTATTTCTCCGCTTCCGCCCGCACTTCCGGGGTTCTGTCGGCGGTAATCACCAGGCCGGGCAGGGGCGAGCCTGTGAGAGAGCGAGCAGCCAGAATGGCGTCGATCCCGCTTCCCTCGTCGAGGTGATAATCGGCAATCACAATATCGGGAACCGTATCGCCGGTGCTCAGCAGCGCCGACAGCTGATCGACGGAGCTGGCAGTCGAAACGCTGCATCCCCAGCCGGAAAGAAGAAGCTTCATGCCCTCGAGGATCGAGGTTTCGTTATCGATGCACAGCACGCGCAGGCCGGACAGGGGCTGCGGATTTGCACGGCTGTTTCCGCCCTGTGATGCAGGGGAGGCTGCACTTTTCTCACGCGGCAGGCGCACCCGGAAAATGGTGCCGCGACCGGGCGTCGAGGTGAGTTCCACGGGATGCGCCAGCACGCGCGATATGCGGTCGACGATGGACAGGCCAAGGCCAAGGCCCGCCGCCGTGCGTGCGCCCTCATCGAGGCGGGTGAACTCCTTGAACACGGATTTGAACTTGGAAGAGGGGATGCCGATGCCGGAATCGAGCACCTCGATCACCACATCCTTGCCACGACGGCGCGCGCCGACCAGAACCTTGCCGCTGATCGTGTATTTGATCGCGTTGGAGACAAGGTTCTGCACCAGTCGCCGGAGCAGATTTGCGTCCGTGCGGACATAAAGGGACGTGGGCAGAACCTTGAATTTCAGGTTCTTCTCCCGCGCAATCGGGGCAAAATCCGTTTCGATGCGCTGGAACAGTTCGCCCAGAGGAACCGTGCTGAGCCGCGGCTTCATGGCCCCGGTATCCAGACGGGAAATATCCAGCACGGCACCCAGAATGCTTTCCACTGATTCCAGCGCGGAATCGATATTGCGCACAAGCTGGCTATCGTCCGATTCGCCCAGACGCTCCACCAGCGAGGATGAGTAGAGGCGCGCCGCGTTCAACGGCTGCAGGATGTCATGACCGGCAGCGGCGAAAAAGCGCGTCTTGCCCAGATTGGCTTCATCCGCTGCCGCGCGGGCTTCAGCCAGGGCACGGTTAACCCGCGTCAGCTCGGATGTGCGCTCCTCCACCCGCTGTTCCAGCGTTTCATTGGCTTGCCGCAAGGCTTCCGCCGCCGCCATGCGCTCGGTCATATCGGTGAAGGTGGCGACGATCCCCTGATCCGGCATGGCATTGGAGCGGATTTCGATCACCCGTTCCCCATTGCGCAGCACGAGTGAGAAGGGTGTATCGAAGGTCTTGATCCGCGCCATCATATTGGCCGCGTCGTCCTCGGAAATAGTGCCTCGCTCGGCCAGCAGATCGATGATGTCCCGCAAGGGATAGCCCACCTGCCCAACCTGTTCGGGCAGGTCCAGAAGATTGCGGAAGCGCCGGTTCCAGATGGCCAGCCGATCCGAACTATCGAAGACTGCGACACCCTGGTCCATCTGCGAGAGCGCCGTTTGCAGAATGTCCTGGTTGTAGAGAAGCGCCTCGCTGGCCTGATCGAGAAGCCATGCGGTATCGGCACTGGCATCCTCCACCTTTTGCAGAATGAGCGAAAGGACAAGCCGTGCGGAGGATGAGCCGATGGCGCTGCCCAGCAATTGTTCCGAAAAATGGATCAGCGCCATATCTGCGGCCGCATCGTCGGCCAGCGGCCGTCCGGTGGTGCTTTCGTAATTGGCAAAGGAGCGGCGCATGCGTTCCTCGCCGAGGTAGCGGGCAATGGCAGCCTTGAGATCGCCAACGCTCACCCGTGTCTTCCAGCCGCGCGTTGCAAATTGCGAGCGGGACTGCCGTTTCACGAAAATGCCCGCCTGGATTCGCTCCACCGGCCGTGGATTGCGCGACAGGGAACCCAGAAAGAAACCGGCGCAGTTGAGAATCAGGCTGAGGAGAACGCCGTTGACCAGGGGATCGGCATTGGGTCCGGAAAAAATGCCAGTGCCGGGCAGAAGGAAATCGAGAATGGTGGAGGCCAGCGCGGAATTGTCCGGTCCGCCAAGGCTTGGAAGAAACAGAAGATAGGCCCATACGACAAGGCCGAGCAGCATGCCTGCAATGGCACCGCGCGCATTTGCCCGTCTCCACAGCAGGCCACCCAGCATGGAAGGCGCAATCTGGGCCGTTGCGGCAAAGGCCAGAAGGCCGATGGACGCCAATCCGGTTTCACTGTCACCCGCACGGTAATAGGCATAGCCGAGCAGGAGCACGGCAAAGATTGCGGTTCGGCGGATGCGCAGGAGATTCTTGACGAAGGAGGCGCGGTCGTCCCGCAAGGTCATCGATTTGCGGCGCAGGAAAATCGGCATCACGATGTCGTTCGAGATCATGATGGAAAGCGCGACCGACTCGACAATCACCATGGCGGTTGCAGCAGAAAAGCCACCGATGAAACTGATCAGGGATATGATCGGCAAGCTTTGGCTGAGCGGCAATTGCAGGACATAGAGATCCATATTGCCGCCGCCGGAAAAGGCGATCAGCCCGCCCATGGCCACCGGCAGCACGAAGATGTTGATGGCAATGAGATAAAGCGGAAAGAGCCAGGCCGCACGCCTGAGTTCGCCAGCAGTGCGGTTTTCTACCACCATGACGTGGAACTGTCGTGGAAGCATCAAAATGGCGAAGGCGGAAAGCCCGATCAACAGAAGCCAGCGCGAGACCGGCGTTTCGTAACTGAGCGCCGAGTGAACCAGCTCATTGGCAGAAGCCCTTTGCCACAGATCCATCGGGCCGTCGAAAATGACATAAAGAACCGTCAGGCCAACCGTGAGGAAAGCGATGAGCTTGACCAGCGATTCCATGGCAACGGCCAGCGTCAGGCCATCCTGGTGCTCTGTCGCATCCGCGTGGCGCGTGCCGAACATGACGGCAAAGACGGCCATCAGCAGTGTGACGATGAGGGCCAGATCGATGAAATAGAGATTGCCGTTGCCGATCCCGTAGGCCGACGGATCCACCACCGCAGAGACCGAGCTGGAGACGGCACGCAGTTGCAGGGCGATGTAGGGAATGGCGCCGATCAGGGAAATGATGGACACCAGCAGCGCCACGCCGGAATTTTTCCCGTATCGCGCGGCAATGAAATCCGCAACCGAGGTGAGTTTCTCCGCCTTTGCCAGCTCCACGATCCGGCGAATAAGCGGCATCAGCAACAGGAATACCAGGATGGGACCGATATAGATGCCGGTAAATTCCAGTCCTTTGTGGGCGGCAAGGCCCACGCCGCCGAAATAGGTCCAGGAGGTGCAGTAGACCCCGAGGCTGAGCGCATAGACCGCGGGCCGGCCAATTTTCGGCACGCCAAACTTCCTTGCCCTGCGGTCGCCATAGCTGGCGACGGCAAAGAGCAGCAGAATGTAGCCGCAAGCGGACAGCAGTATCATCCAGCCGGGCAGCATCGAACCTCCGCTTCAGGCATGCGCCGATCGCATTTCAGCGGCGATACTAGGACAATTCGGCTCCCTTGGAAATTGAGGGTGCTCTCGTCAAAAAGTACAATAGAGATTAAATTCGACGTGCCTTTCCATCTTTCCAAGCGGCAGGCGGGCGGTATATTGCGAAAAACTTAAATTTTTAGGATGCGCGGGGAAAGGTTTCGCCATGTCGATGATCAGTGAGTTTCGGTCGTTCATAGCCAAAGGCAACGTGGTTGACCTTGCGGTAGGTATCATTATCGGCGGCGCCTTTACCGGCATCGTCAACTCGCTGGTCAATGATGTTGTTATGCCCTTTGTCGGCGTTATCGTTGGCGGCATCGATTTCTCGAATTACTTCCTGCCGCTCACTTCAGCCGTGACGGCAGATACTCTGGAAGCGGCCAGAGCGCAGGGTGCGGTGTTTGCCTATGGCAAGTTCATTACGGTGATCATCAATTTCCTGATTCTCGCATGGATCATCTTTCTGATGGTCAAGGGCGTGAACCGTATTCGCGCCATGGAGGAAAAGAAGCCGGCGGAAGCCTCTCCCGCTCCGCCGCCAGCCGATGTGCAGCTTCTGACGGAAATTCGCGATCTTCTGAAAACGCGCGCCTGATCGCTTTTCCATCACCATAATCGATTCCGATCTCACTGAAAGGAATGGGTTTTCCGTGTGTAATTGCGGTATGAGGAATTTCCACTGGAGATGCCCTTATGACGATCATGGAAAGCCTCAGCGCACGCGCGCTCGCCGCGCCGCAAAGCGGTATTGTTGAACTGGTGAACTATGCCCGAGGCCGTGAGGGGCTGATTCCGTTGTGGGCTGGCGAGGGGGATCTTCCCTCTCCAGCCTTCATCAATGACGCTACCAAGGCTTCTCTCGATGCGGGTGAGACCTTCTACACCTGGCAGCGCGGCCTGCCGGAACTGCGTCAGGCGCTGTCGAACTATTACCGCCGTCATTTCGGCGTCAGCCTTTCCGCCGAGCATTTCTTCGCCACCAGTTCCGGCATGCATGCCATCAATCTGTGTGTGCAGGCACTGACCTCTGCAGGTGACGAAATCGTCTATCTCACGCCGAGCTGGCCGAATATCGTGGCGGCCGTTGGCGTGGCCGGGGCAAAGCCGGTGGCGGTGCCGGTCGACTTTGTCGATGGCGGCTGGTCGCTCGATACGGGTAAGCTGGAAGCGGCAATCACAGCCCGCACCAAGGCGCTCTTCATCAACACGCCTTCCAATCCGACTGGCTGGACGGCGACGCGTGAGGATCTGAGCAACATTCTGGCTCTCGCCCGAAAGCATGGTCTGTGGATCATCGCCGACGAAATTTACGCGCTCTACTTCTACGATGGTGAGCGGGCTCCCTCCTTTCTGGACGTGCAGCAAGAGGGCGACCGGATCATCTATGCCAATTCCTTCTCCAAGAACTGGTCGATGACCGGCTGGCGCGTGGGCTGGATCGTCGCACCGCCGGAGATCGGCCAGGTGCTGGAAAACCTAATCCAGTATTCAAGCTCTGGCCTGACACCCTTCATGCAGCGCGGTGCGATTGCAGCACTGGAGCAGGGGGATGAGTTTGTGCGCGCCAATTTCGAGCGGGCAAAGACCTCCCGCAATATTCTCTGCGACACGCTGATTGCCACCAACCGCGTGCAGACCCTGAAGCCGAGCGGCGCCATCTACGCCTTCCTTCGCATAGACGGGATCGACGATCCAAGGCGCGCTGCCTTCGACATCGTTGACAAGACGCTTGTTGGACTGGCACCCGGAACAGCATTTGGACCGGGCGGCGAAAGCTTCCTCAGAGCCTGTTTCCTGCGCGATCCTGCCCAGATTTCGGACGCGGCGTCCCGACTGGCGGACTACATTTCCAGGCTTTGATAAACTTGGATATTCGTGCCGATACGAGCTTATTCGCTAAAATTGCGCGGAAAATTGAAAACCTTCATTTTCCATAGTGATTACAATAGTTTGCTCTAATGCGTCCCGGTAAGATCTCCTGAAGCCCGTCGTGGTTGGATGTTCCAATCAAGACTGGCAGGGAGCATCGGACATGACGGTTCTGGTGACGGGTGGAGCAGGGTACATCGGCAGCCACATGGTGTGGGCGTTGCTGGATGCGGGGGAGGATGTCGTTGTGCTCGACAGGCTCTCCACCGGATTTCGTTGGGCGGTGCCCGATGAGGCACGGTTCTACCTTGGCGATGTGGGTGATCGCGAGCTTCTGAGGCGGATTTTCGCGGAAAACAGCATTGATGCCGTATTGCACTTCGCGGGCTCCATTGTCGTGCCGCAATCGGTCCTGCATCCGCTGGAATATTACGAAAACAATACGTCCAAAACCGGCGTCCTCGCCTCGGCGGCGATCGAGGCGGGTATCGAGAATTTCGTCTTCTCGTCCACCGCAGCGGTATACGGCGATAACGTGGGCGAGGGACTGGTTCGCGAATCAGACCCTACCTATCCGAAGAACCCTTACGGCCAGTCCAAGCTGATGTCGGAAATGATGCTGCGCGATGCGGCCAATGCGCATCCGTTCCGCTATGTCGTGCTGCGCTATTTCAACGTTGCCGGAGCCGATCCACAGGGTCGGACGGGCCTCTCGACACAGGGAGCGACCCACCTTATCAAACTGGCCTGCGAGGCGGCACTCGGAAGGCGGGAGGCGCTCGATGTCTATGGAACGGACTATCCGACCGTGGACGGCACAGGCGTTCGCGATTACATCCATGTCAGCGATCTGGTGGCCGCGCACCTGAATGCACTTGCCTATCTGCGCCGTGGCGGCGGCTCCATGATCGCCAATTGCGGCTATGGCGCCGGCTATTCGGTGCTGCAGGTCGTCGAGTCCGTCAAGCGCGTGCATGGCCAGGATTTCCGCGTTCGCTTCTGTCCGCGCAGACCGGGGGATACGGCAGCCGTTGTGGCGGATTCCTCACGCGCCCGCGAGATTCTGGGTTGGCGGCCGCGACACGCAAACCTCGACCACATCATTGCCACGGCGCTCGATTGGGAGGAGACGCTTCAGGCCAGACGCCAGGGCGATCTCACGACGATTCACCGTAGACTTGCTGCGAGTTTCTAAAGCATGTCGCGCAAAAGTGTGTAGCGGTTTTGCGGCCACGACATGCGCGAGAACAAGAGCATCACCCGTAACGACAGAAGGCGCCGTTTTATACGGCGCCTTCTGCTTGAGAAAAGGAAACGGGCTGCCTGATCAGGCCACCATGCCCCAGTCGTCGCTGCCGGTCTCGAACATGCGCTCCAGGTTCAGGAAGCAGATCATTCCGCTGTCATGGGCGATCAGACCATCGGAGAAGGCACCGCTGGAGCCTGCCGCCGTCGGCACTGGCTGGAGACGGCTTGAGGGGATCGTCATGATGTCAGACACGCGATCGACCAGCAGACCAACCGTCATGCCCTTGATATCAGCAACGACGATGGCGCTGCGTTCGTTGACTTCCGTGTTGTGCATGCCAAGCTTCACGGCCAGATCGACAATCGGGATCACCGTGCCACGCAGGTTCATCACGCCGATCACGTCATAGGGTGCGTGCGGCAGCGGGGTGACCGGAGCCCAGCCGCGAATTTCGCGAATGGACGTGGTGCGAACGCAAAACTCCTGCGAATGCAGTCGGAACGCAATGATTTCCAGAACTTCTTCGCCGCTCATCTGTATCGCGTCCATCAAAACCCCCAGCAATTGGTTTCATAAGTGAGTTGTCGAGCCTCGAATTCGCGTCTGCATCCTTGCCCCTATGGGCCCGGCCAGGTTTTGGCCGTGGGCTGTTTGGGGCGAATGCCAGCGAATCACTCCAATATTTCACGAATATTGCTGAAGAAGATTTCCGCTTTCCTAATGACGGGCACGCAGAACCAGTAATTTTTGGCAAATACAACGATAAGGGGAGATTGAAGGAAAATCTTTGGAAATGGTGCTGCGAAAGAGGATTGAACTCTCGACCTCTCCCTTACCAAGGGAGTGCTCTACCACTGAGCTACCGCAGCATCCTGTTGGCGGGGCTTGCCTCGCCGGAACGAGGGGCCTATTGCCATAGCTTGTTCACGAGTGCAAGCCGCAAACTCTACAAAATTGTCAAAACCGTCAGAAGCCGGCGACCGTTTCGGTTTCGAACGGCTTGCAGTAGGGTGAGTTCATGACTGAAGACGACGAATCGATGAATGCGAAGCCTGTGCGCTCGCAGCCAACGGAAACGGAGCTGCGCAAGGCGCGTGCTGCCCAGAAACTGCGCGAAAATCTGGCACGCCGAAAACAGCAGGCACGTGCAAGGCGGGCGGGGGAGGCGGATGTTGGCGAAGGATTGCCTGCCGCAAAATCGGACGATTCGGACGCATGATGCAAAGCAAAGGCCGCACATTCCGGTAAGCGAATTGAAGCTTTGGGCGATTTCGTCTAAGGGACGCGATAAGTCTGGGGCTTGTGGGGGACTTTGCCGCCGATTGGCGCTTATGCGAAAAACGGCGAGCGTAACGAACAAGAGTGTGGCGGCGGCAGCGGATCCTGGAAAGGCCGGTATGTTCGCCTGTAACAGGAAAGGCGGGCCTTGAAGGCTCGTTGATAGTGAATGGATCGCATCCGAATTTCTGGCGGCAACAAGCTGCACGGCATCATTCCGATTTCAGGCGCAAAAAACGCCGCTCTCCCATTGATGATTGCCTCGCTTCTGACCAGTGACACGCTGACACTCGAAAACGTGCCGCATCTGGCCGATGTCGAAGGGCTTATGCGTATCCTCGGCAATCACGGCGTGGATATTGCCGTCAACGGTCGTCGCGAACGCCAGGAAGACGGTTACTCCCGCACGATCCATTTCACCTGCCGCACCATTGCCGACACGACCGCCCCTTACGAGCTGGTTTCCAAGATGCGCGCCAGTTTCTGGGTCATCGGGCCTCTGGTTGCCCGCGAAGGCCGTGCACGGGTTTCGCTGCCGGGCGGCTGCGCCATCGGCACGCGTCCGGTCGATCTCTTCCTGGAGGGATTGCAGGCGCTTGGGGCGCAGATCGAAATCGACGGCGGTTATGTGAACGCAACGGCGCCCGCGGGCGGCCTGGTCGGCGCGAAATACACCTTCCCCAAGGTTTCCGTCGGGGCGACGCATGTGATGGTGATGGCCGCCACGCTTGCCAAGGGCACGACCATTATTGAAAACGCGGCGCGTGAGCCGGAAGTTGTCGATCTTGCCAATTGCCTCAATGCCATGGGGGCGAAAATCTCCGGCGCAGGCAGCAAGACGATCACCATCGAAGGTGTGACCAGCCTTTCCGGCGCGCGCCATCGCGTTCTGCCGGATCGAATCGAGACCGGCACCTATGCCATGGCGGTTGCCATGACCGGCGGCGATGTGACACTGGAAGGAACCGACATGGCCCTTCTGGACACTGCACTGGAAACGCTGCGTCAGGCAGGCGCCGAGATTACGGCAACGGAAAGCGGCATCCGTGTCGTGCGCAATGGCAACGGCATTCATCCCGTCGATATCGTGACCGAGCCCTTCCCGGGCTTCCCGACCGATCTCCAGGCACAGTTCATGGCGCTGATGACGCGCTCTTCCGGCGTTTCGCATATCACCGAAACCATTTTCGAAAATCGTTTCATGCATGTGCAGGAACTCGCCCGCCTTGGTGCCCGGATTTCGCTATCCGGCCAGATGGCCCGCGTGGAAGGCGTTCAGCGCCTCAAAGGTGCGCCGGTAATGGCGACCGACCTTCGCGCCTCCGTCTCATTGGTTATCGCCGGGCTTGCTGCCGAGGGTGAGACCATCGTCAACCGCGTCTATCACCTCGACCGCGGTTTCGAGCGTCTGGAAGAAAAACTCACCCGCTGCGGTGCCGTGGTGGAACGGGTCAGCGAATAAGGTTTGGCGGCACATCGTCCGGCGGTTGTTTCCCGCCGGCCGACATCCTATCTCCTGAGCCTGGGAAGCGGCTGCAAGGCAGCTTGGCAAGGATCGAAGATGGTAGAGATGACAGACCTGAAACTGCTTGCACTGGACGAAGAAGATCTTCAGATCATTTCGGCCCATATGCAGGATAGCGTGTTCAAGGCGGCAGACCTGGAGTGGTGGCCAAAGCGCAGCCAGTTCTGCCTTGTGGTCAACCGTTTTGTCTGGGAAAAGGCAAATCGTGCGACCGAAGGCTATGAGCGTCGTCGCGCCGCGCTGACGTTCAAGCGGGTCAGCGCCGTGCGTACGCTCGGCGTCAGCCGGCAGGATGAGAATGCGGTTTATGCCCTGCTGGCCATTCGGTTCAGCAAGAAGGGCGATGGGCCGGACGGGGTGATCGAGTTGACCTTGGCGGGCGGCTCTGCGATCAGCCTGGATGTGGAATGTATAGAGGCGCAGCTGGCCGATACCGGCGGTGTCTGGGGAACCGAAAACAGGCCAAGCCACGAGGCATAAGCGCTGCCGGGCTGGCCCTTCCTTTCGGTTCAAGAATGAAGAGGGACGAGACGGTGGCAATCTGGCTGGAACAGGCTTCGGGCGATTTCGAGACACGTTTTGCGGAATTCCTGACGACAAAGCGGGAAGTTTCGGAAGATGTGAACGCAATCGTGCGCGCCATTGTGGACGATGTGCGCACCCGCGGCGATGCGGCGCTTGTGGAATATTCCCAACGTTTCGACCGGGTTGATCTTCACGAGGTCGGGCTTCGCGTTACCGATGCGGAGATCGATGCTGCCTTCGGGCAGGTGGATGAGACCGTGATCGAGGCCCTGAAGCTGGCTGCGGAGCGCATTGAACGGCACCATGCCCGCCAGATGCCGAAAGACGATATCTACGAGGACGCCCTGGGCGTCGGGCTCGGCTCGCGCTGGACGGCAATCGAGGCCGTGGGCCTGTATGTTCCGGGCGGCACGGCAAGCTATCCCAGCTCCGTTCTGATGAACGCCGTGCCGGCGCGCGTGGCGGGTGTTGAGCGCGTCGTCATGGTTTGCCCGGCAACCGGCGGCAACATCAACCCGGCTGTGCTGGTGGCGGCAAGAATTGCCGGTGTCTCGGAAATCTATCGCGTCGGTGGCGCGCAGGCCGTTGCTGCGCTCGCCTATGGCACTGAGACCATTGCACCGGTCTACAAGATCGTCGGCCCCGGCAATGCCTATGTCGCCGCAGCCAAGCGGCAGGTGTTTGGAACGGTCGGCATCGATATGATCGCCGGTCCTTCCGAAGTGCTGGTCATTGCCGATGCGGAGAATGATCCGGATTGGCTGGCAGCGGATCTTCTGGCGCAGGCGGAACACGATGCAGGCGCTCAGGCCATTCTTCTGACCGACGACCGCAGCCTTGGCGAAGCGGTCGAGAAGGCCGTGGAGCGGCAGTTGAAGACGCTTTCCCGCTCTGAAACGGCCGCAGAAAGCTGGCGCGATTTCGGTGCAATCATCTTGGTCGATGATCTGAAGGCTGGCCTGCCGCTGGCAAACCGCATTGCCGCGGAACATCTGGAACTGGCGGTGGCCGATCCAGACCAGCTTCTTCCCGGCATTCGCAATGCGGGAGCAATTTTCATCGGGCGGCACACGCCTGAGGTAATCGGCGATTATGTTGGCGGCTCGAACCATGTTCTGCCCACCGCACGGTCTGCGCGCTTTTCTTCCGGTCTCTCGGTACTGGATTTCGTCAAGCGCACGTCCATTCTGCGGCTCGGCCCGGATCAGCTGCGAGCGCTTGGGCCTGCGGCCATTACGCTTGCCAATTCCGAAGGGCTGGATGCCCATGCGCGCTCCGTCTCCATTCGGTTGAACCAGGGGTGAGGCCACATGGCTGATGGCGATTTCCGGCTGTTCGACGTGGTGCTGGACGACAGCATCGGCCGCTCGACGCCGGATGTCGAGCATGAGCGGGCTGTCGCCATTTTCGATCTGATCGAGGAAAACCGCTTTGTGCCCGTGGGCCATGCGGGCGGACCCTACCGGCTGCTGCTGTCTCTGATCGACGCCAAGCTCGTCTTCACGATCACGACCGAGGCCGGGGAAGCGGTTGCAACGCATATCCTGTCCCTGACGCCGCTTCGCCGGATCATCAAGGACTACTTCATGATTTGCGAAAGCTATTATGAGGCTATCCGCTCTTCCACGCCCTCACAGATCGAAGCGATCGATATGGGCCGGCGCGGCATTCACAACGATGGCTCCGAGACATTGCGGGAGCGACTGAAAGGCAAGATCGAGATCGACTTCGACACGGCACGCAGGCTCTTCACGCTGGTCTGCGTTTTGTATTGGCGCGGTTAGAATGACGAGCGCGTCCGCCTCCGAAGCCAAATCGACACGGCCGGGCGCCGTATTGTTCATGTGCGGCATGAACGCCATTCGCTCGCCTATGGCAGAAGCCATTGCAAAACGGCTGTTGCCAACCGATATCTATGTCCGCTCCGCCGGTGTCAAAGCAGGCGAGCCAGATCCCTTCGTCGACGTGGTTCTCCAGGAAATCGGGCTTTCCGTGCCGAAGCATCCGCCGCAAACGCTGGATGAGCTGGAGGATGATTTCTTCGATGTCATCGTCACGCTTTCGCCGGAAGCGCATCATCGGGCACTGGAACTTACCCGGTCCCAGGCGATAGAGGTCGAATACTGGCCGATGCTGGATCCCACTGTGGAGACGGGCAGCCGCGAACGCATTCTCGACGCCTACAGGGGCGTGCGGGATGAGTTGTGGGAGAAGATTCGGACGCGCTTTGCGCAGCCGCATGTCCAGCCGCAACAGACGATTTGACAACAAGCCGAACCCTCATTCAGAGGAGTGTGAGATTCGCTCGTTGAATAGGTTCACAAACGAGCGGGGAACGTGTAGTTTCCGCGCAATTTTCAAGGCTGCAGCCTCCTTGCGGCCTCATACCGACCAAACACAGGAAGAAAAGCTCTCGATGGCGAAAGAAGAAGTTCTGGAATTCCCGGGCATTGTGACCGAATTGCTGCCCAATGCGACATTCCGGGTGAAGCTCGAAAATGAACACGAAATCATTGCCCATACGGCTGGCCGCATGCGCAAGAACCGTATCCGCGTTCTGGCAGGCGACAAGGTGCTGGTGGAAATGACCCCCTATGACCTGACCAAGGGCCGCATCACCTACCGCTTCAAGTAAGCGGACCTATCTCGCAGCAACCCTGAGGATCCCCATGGCTCTGGACCAAAAGCTCATTCTCGCCTCGGGTTCGCCGAGGCGCCTTGATCTTCTTAACCAGATGGGGATCAAACCGGCGCGCCTGATGCCGATGGACATCGACGAGTCGCCGAAAAAATCCGAGCATCCGCGTTCGCTTGCCCGCCGTCTTTCGCTGGAAAAGGCGGAAGCAGCCTTTGCCGCCGTGAAGGACGATCTGTCCTGGCGGCACAGCTATATCCTGTCTGCCGACACGGTCGTGGCGGTTGGACGGCGCATTCTGTCCAAGACTGAATATATGGATGAGGCTTCCAGCGCGCTTCACCTTTTGTCCGGTCGCGGCCATTGGGTCTATACCGGCATTTGCCTCGTTACGCCGGGCGGCCAGTTCCGCCAGAAGGTGGTGGAAACGAAAGTTCGCTTCAAGCGCCTTGCCACCAAGGAAATCGATGCCTATCTGGCTTCCGATCAATGGCGGGGCAAGGCGGGTGCCTATGCCATTCAGGGGATTGCCGGCAGCTTCGTGCAGAAGCTGGTGGGTTCCTATACCAATGTCGTGGGCCTTCCGCTGTATGAAACGGCGCTTTTGCTGAACGGCGAAGGCTTCGAAGTGGCCAACCTCTGGCCGGAGAGCTGACATGACTGACAAGACCATTTCCAGCGCAAAGGTGGAGCCTCTGCGCAAGGCGAGGCCGTGCCCGGAATGCGGCAAGCCTTCCGTGCGCGAAAACTATCCCTTTTGCAGTGACCGCTGCCGCACACTGGATCTTTCGCGCTGGCTGAATGGCTCTTATGCCATTCCTGTGGCTGACGATGAGCGCAAGGCAGACGACGAGGATAATTACTGAGAGCCACCTGCAGGGCAAGCAGAGCGCAAACCCCATGGGGATCAAAGACTTGAAGGGGCGAGACAGAGGTTTTTCACAAGCCTGTCAAAAAAGTTGCCAAAGCCGCTTGCCATGTCCGAACAAGATGTTATAACCCCGCTCGCTCCCGGGGGAAACGCCCCGGCGGTCTTCGAAAGAGGCCGAAAGGCTTCGCAGAAGCCAAGATGCCCGGATAGCTCAGTTGGTAGAGCAGCGGATTGAAAATCCGCGTGTCGGTGGTTCAAATCCGCCTCCGGGCACCATTTATTTTGCTTCAAACATATCACATGTTCACGGCCTGGATGTTGTCAGACCTGCTCTCGCCTGCGTCAGCATGAGCTTGAGGGCATTGTCTGGAGAAGTTCTGGCCAACCCATTCAGGTGGAGCTATTTTTCCCTGATCGGCAGTTTTCGCCTCCGGTCATGCTGCTTGGGAGCATGGAATTGACAGGAGGCAGAGCTTTACCCCAGCCATTCGGCAATACCACGCGCTGCGGCGCGGCCTGTGGCGAAACAGGCGGTGAGGAGATAGCCGCCTGTCGGTGCTTCCCAGTCGATCATCTCGCCTGCCGCGAAGAGACCGGGAAGGGCTCTCAGCATATAGGCGTCATCCAGCGCATCCCAGCGAATGCCACCAGCCGTGGAAATGGCCTCCGCGATCGGACGCGGGCGCTCCAGCGGCACTGTCAGGTTCTTGATGAGCGCTGCGGTCCCTTCCGGGGTATGAAGCGCGTCAGCGCCGCTCACTTCGCGCAACAGGGCAATCTTCACGGGTGAGAGCCCGATCTTGCGCAGCCGGTTGGATAAGCTTTGGCTTTTCGATTGTTTTTGCAGGGCGGAGCGAATCTGAGCTTCGGTTCGACCGGGAGAAAGATCAAGCCGGAGATGGGCTTTGCCCGTGCGGAGCCATTCCTCTCGCAATGCCTCCGCATGCGCGTAGATCAGGCTTCCCTCCACTCCATGCCCGGTGATGACGAATTCGCCCTGTGATGGTCCAGCCGCAGAGAGGATCGAGACGGATTTGACCGGCGCTCCTGCATAGCGTTCCTTGAAGACGGGACTCCAGGCCGCATCGAAGCCGCAATTGGCCGGAAGAAGTGGCGCCTGTGGCACGCCCAGCTGCTCCAGCAGCGGCACCCAGGCGCCGTCGGAACCAAGCCTGGGCCAGCTTGCGCCGCCCAGGGCAAGCAGAATTGCCTTTGCCCTGATGAGCTTCGGCCCTTCCGGCGTTTCGAACTCAGCGCATCCGGGTTTGATGCCCGTCATGCGATGCCGGGGGAGAAAGCCAACGTGCGCCTCTTCAAGCCGCTTGAGCCAGGCGCGCAGCAGCGGCGATGCCTTCATGACTGTGGGAAAGACGCGTCCCGACGTTCCGACAAAGGTTTCCGTGCCAAGCGCGGCCGCCCAATCGCGCACATGCTGCGGCTGGAAGGCATCGAGCGCATGGGCAAGGCGTGGGCTGGCACTGCCGAAGCGGGTTCGAAACAGCGTGTACTCTTCGGAGTGGGTAATGTTGAGACCGGATTTGCCCGCCAGCAGGAACTTGCGGCCAAAGGTGGGCATGGCATCGCACACGGTGACGGAAAAACCGGAACGGCTCAGCTCTTCCGCCGCCATAAGGCCGGCAGGCCCCCCGCCGATGATGAGAACGTCCACCGTCAGTTCAGGCAGTGCCATGCGCGACCTTTGCTCATTTCAGGATGGCGCAAAACCGGGTTTGCGCCATGTGGTTCAAGCCATCCATTGCTGGATATAGGGCCAGACTTCAACACTTCCGTGGTAGAGCATGTTGAAGGTGACATAGACGATGACGGCCAGACCGAGATAGGCGATCCAGCGGTAGCGATGCAGCAGCTTCGCCACCAGATTGGCGGCAAGGCCCATCAGCGCGATGGAAACGATGAGACCGATGATCAGAACGGTCGTGTGCTCCTGTGCTGCACCGGCCACTGCCAGTACGTTATCGAGCGACATGGACACATCGGCAATCACGATCTGAGTGGCGGCCTGCAGGAAGGTCTTGTTGACCTTGGTCTTTTCCGCTTCTGCCTGAGACATGGCATCTTCAGCCGTGTGGTCCGCCGAGCGGAGCTCGGTCCACATTTTCCAGCATACCCAGGCCAGAAGAAGGCCGCCAAGCAGCTGCAGCCCGACAATGCCAAGCAGATAGGCGGTTACCGTTGCAAAGCCGATGCGCAGAACCGTCGCCGCAATGATGCCGACAAGAATGGCTTTGTTGCGCTGGTGAGCAGGAAGGCCCGCCGCCGCCAGGCCGATGACAATGGCATTGTCACCCGCCAGTACGAGATCGATTGCGATGACCTGGAAGAGTGCTGCCAGTCCCGCCGCTGTAAAAATTTCCATTTGCTTCTTGTCCCTTAGGCGCTTCGCCCCCGCGATTGCGCGCCTGTCCATTCTTTACCGAATGGCTACATAAGATTTCCGGCAGGATGACAAGAGGGGCCATAGGTTGTGGTGCAGATTTCTTGCGATCTGCACCAACTTTAGATTGGTCTACTTCAGGCGTTTCTTGAGGGCGTCGATCAGATGGCGTGCGAGCGCGTCGTAATCTTCATCGAAGTGATGTCCGCCTTCAATGCCGAGGGTTTCGATACCGCGTGAGGCGAGCGCTTTGCAGGCGTCCTCGTCATCCTCTGTGCCATAGACGCACTGTACCCGCTTTGGGTCAATCTTCTGCAGATCCACCGTCGGGTCGCCGCCGTCGCCTGTGCCGGAACCGCCAAGCCAGCCGGACACCGAGATTTCAAATTCGGCGGAGTTCGAAAGCGCCAGAAGAGACAACAGGATGACGCGGCTGCGGTCTGTTTCGGGAAGCTGGTTATAGGTAGAGGGAAGAATGTCGGCGCCGAAGGAATAGCCGACCAGCATCACATTCTGCACGTTCCACTGTTTGCGGTAGGCGCGAATGATCCGGCTGAGGTCCGCAGCGGTGGTCGCCGCGTCCTTCTTCGACCAGAAATAGCGAAGCGCATCCAGACCGACGACCGGGATTCCATCTCCCTGCAAGGCAGCCCCCACTTCGCTGTCAATGTCGCGCCAGCCCCCGTCGCCGGAAACGATGATGGCCATGGTGTTGTAGGCGGGCTTTGCCTCCAGAATGGTCAGAGGCAGGCCAAGCGGTGAGGAATCCGCGCTGCCCGCGTCGATGCGATCCTTCAGCGCCTGGACGAGTGCCGTATCGGCATCGCTGTCCTTTTCCTCGATGTCGATGTCGTCATGGTCAACCTTCAATGCCTTGGCATGGGCTGCACCATCGGCAGGGGCAGATTTCGTCAGCAAAATCGTGGTCGGAGCTGGCAGATCGCCATCGGTGAGGCCGTACTGTATGGCGTTGCCGATGCTCTTCTTCTCGGCGGGCGTGCACAAAACCTTGGGAAGCGTGATTGTTGCTTCCGGATCGACCGCAACGACTTCGCCAATCGTATGCGGCGGGCTCTGTGCGAGCATGCCGAGCGCATAGGCGCCGCCCGCGCCAACGCCAGCGACGATGGGGCTGCGATAACTGCCGTTGCCCAGCGAGCGCTGAACCTGTTGGGCCAGCGACTCGATGTCGGAGATCATATAGATGCAGTCGTCGCCATCCTTGCCCAGCGAGGCGATGTAGGACGGAAGATCGATGCCGATCACCAGCGCGCCCTTGTCCGTCAGTGCCTTTGCCTGCTGATCTTCCCGGGCATTCCAGCCATCCGCATCGGAGAGAAGAAAGATATTGGCCTTCACATCGCCCGATGGTTTCAGAATATGCGGGGAAGGGATCATGCCCGTATCAAAGGTCTGATCGCCTGATTGCGCGGCAGCCGGGCTGAAGACGAAGCCGCAAAGCATTGCAGAACACAGCAGAATGCGTCCGATTGTTTTTTTCATTTGCCAACCACACCGCGAACTCCGCCGCTGATCAAGAGGGTTACATCCATCAGCGCGAGCACCGCGCCTGTTCCACCCGCAACCGCGAAATAGCGGGGCTCCCATTTGGGATGGAACTTCGACTTGAAGGCCCTCAGGCCCTTGAAGTTGTAGAAGCGTTCACCGTGTTCGAAAAGGGTGCTGCCAATCCGATCCCATACCGGTGCCACTTCGCGCTTCGACATGCCGGAAAGAGGAGCCATGCCGAGATTGAACCACTGATATTCGGCGGTTTTTAGATGCTCGATGAGACTGACGAAGAGGAAATCCATGGCCCCGCGCGGTGCCTCCGGCGCAAATCGCATCAGATCGACACTCGCTTCAACCTTGGTATCCGTCAGGAACAGGGTGGCGAAGGCGACGATCCGCTCGCCCATGCGAATGATTGCAACCGGCATGGCGGCCACATAGTCTTCATCGAAGGCGCCAAGCGAGAAGCCTTTCTCGCGCGTTTGATGATGGGCCAGCCAGGACTCCGATACGGCCTTCAGCTCCGGCATGATGGCCGGAACCTTTTCCCTCTCCACGATGGAGAACTCCATGCCGTCGCGCTTGCCCTTGTTCAAGGCCTGCCGCAAACCGGCCAGCCTGCCGCCCTTCAGATCGAAGGTGGCAAGATTGACCAGTGCCATCTCGCCCAGCTTGAAGGCGCGCAACCCCGCATCGGCACAATAAGACAGCAGCGCAGGAGAGACCTGGTACAGCACGGCCCGCCCGCCAGCATCGCGTGCCCGCTCCACGAAGCGCCAGATCATCTCAGCCGTTTCCTCGCGGTCGCCGACCGGATCGCCCAAGGCAATCCAGGAACGGCCCTGGATGCCGTACATGATGAAACTGCGCCCGCTATCGGAGAACATGACATGCTTGTCGCCCATCCTTACCAGATTGGCATCGGCATTATCCTGTCCATCCACGATGGCAGAGGCCCTGGCGATGTCTTCGGCGGTCACATCGTCCGGACGGTTGAAGGCCGGTCGCAGCAGGCTGAAGATTGCAACGGCTCCGGAAAGAATGGAAACGCCCAGAAGCGCACGCAAACCACGCGGTGCTTCCCCGAAGAATTCGAACTGCCACCAGAGCTGATGGCTGTAATCCACATCGCGATAGACAAAGAGGAGAATGGTCGTTGCGCCCGCCAGGATGATGCCGATCGCCATGATCCAGGGTGTGCTGAGAACCTGGCTGAAAAGGGATGCAGGCCGCTGGAAACGCTTTCTGTTGAGCAGCATGGCGACGACGAAGAAGCCGAGGAAAGCTGCTTCGCCAAGCGCCACGGCGCGCAGAAATGAGAAGAGAAAGCCGAAAACACCGCATAGCAGGGCCACCCACCAGGCACCGTCGAGACGCTGCGCAAGGCCGCGGGAGGCGATGACCAGCCCCAGCCCCAGAAGGCTGGAGAGGAAATGCGCACTCTCGACCACGGAAAGCGGAATGAAGCCGGACAGGATGTCGAGATCAGTGTCGGGTGTCGGCGTGACGCTGGAGAAAATCAGCATGGTGCCAAGCAACAGGGCGAAAGCCGAGAGCAGTGGTGGCGAAAGCCTGATGGCCACATTGCCGATGTCGCTTGCCACCGGATGCTTGGCCAAAGCGCGCGCTTCCGAAACGATGACCATGACGATGGCAATCGTCAGCGGCAGCACGTGATAGATCATGCGGTAAAGCATAAGGCTTCCCAACAGGATATCCAGGCTGATCGCATTGCCCAGCGCGCCAATGATCACCGCCTCGAAAACGCCGAGACCTGCCGGGACGTGGCTGAGCACGCCGAGGCCGACGGCTGTTGCATAAATGGCAAAGAAGGACGGCCAGCCAATATTGGTCTGCGGCAAAAGCACATAAAGAACCGAGGCCGAAACAGCGAGATCTGCGGCTGTAATCAGGAACTGCCGCGACGAGGTCAATGTGTCGGGCAGACGCAGGCGAATGCGCATGATCTGCACATGTCGTCCATTACGGCCAACGAACAGAAGCGCACCCAGGACGATCAGGACCGCAACGGCGCCCAGGCGAAGATAGTAGGCATCGAAGCCGACGATGCTCGCAAGGCGCGGCGCGGTCACAAGGGCCGCAATGGAACTGACCGCCAGAAGGCCGAGACCGAAGGCAAAGGTGACGAAGGCGATGACGCGCGCGATGTCTTCCGGCGAAAGACCGAGGCGGCTGTAGGCGCGAAAACGGATGGCGCCGCCGCTGAGCGCGCCAAAGCCCGCCGTATTGCCGATGGCATAGGCGCTGAAGGCCGTGGCAGCCACCGGACCGACGGGTAATTTCCGGCCGATATAGTCAAGTGCGTTGAGATCGTAATAGATCAGCGCCACGAAACTCAGCGCGGTAAACAGAACGGCCAGACCAATCGCTCTCCAGCTGGTCTTGGCAAGGGCATCCACCACTTCATCATAGCGAACTTCGTGCGTCAGCTTATAGACGGCAACTGCCATCATCGCGAACACGAGCAGCATGGCCAACCAGGTCAGATAGAAACGGAATCGCGCAAGGAAGGCGATCAGGCGATTGCTGTGCGGCGCATCCGTTGAAGAACTTTCGTGAGCAGTCATAAAGCACCTGGTTGCAGATCAAGCATTTCCGGCGTGAGTGTCGTACTCAATTTGGATGGAAACGCTTACTCCTCTCGCTGAAACTTGGACAAAACTACGGCGTCATCCAAAACTATGCAGGCTTTTCTCTTTTATTTCATGTGACCTGAAACGAAACAGATTCTGACTCGGAAACTTTGCGTCGCTGGCCTCGCTGCGGGGCCGTCCGGTGCGTCAGGCTCGTCGCCATGGCTTTAGACCGTCCTCATGAAATTTCCTTAAAGAAATGCCTAAAATCATAGGCAATGGTCGTTCGAGACAAATAAGAGACGAACGCGGCCTGACCGGATCAAGCCCTTCGGTCGAGCGGTTCGCGCCAGCCGGGACGAGGGGTGCGTGACGCCGCCCATGCAGGCATGCCCGCCCCACGGAAATCGGGGCATAGGATCGACCAACCCGTTCAGACAGCATGTGTTTTCCCCATTACTGGCGGCTTCCGCTTGAGGCGCAGGTGCCCGGGGCACCCATCGGCAAAATGCGCGATCCTGGCCAAAATACACCGCTAGAGACGAATTTATTCAGGTTCCGACCCCCACAGAGAAAAGCTTTCGCGCTATTTCGCACGCTCAGCGTCCATATCGGGCGCAGCTTTATGGTCATAGGAAGTTGTCATGCCTGAAAATCCTTACAAATCCTCCTCATCGATAGAATAGAATGTAACGGATTTCACACAGGGCATCGGCAATGCATCAATCTTTGCATTCTTCAGCATATCAGGTTTTAGGAAATCGCTTGAGCCGGGTCGCGCATTAACTTTCAAGCAAGGAATTAACCATACAACTAGAGCTACACGGCGAAATGGGATGGATGCCAACCTTCCTCCCTTTCGGGCATGAAGCCGCGCCGACGTACCGGTTTCGACCCGGTATACTCTCCATGACAACTCAAGGTTATGCGTAAGTCTTGCGCCGGTTTGCACTTCGGGTTTCAGCCCTTCTGCAGATCTGTGTGCGATCTTAAGACGCCATTATCGTTTTCATGGATGAATGCGGATGCGAGCTCGAGGGTGTCGGGCGCGAATGGGATCACACACCGGTCGATCATGCCGGTAATTATGGGGATGAGCCTTGGCTCAAGACGCGGGATCGGAACAAACCAGGAAGGCGCAAGCGGGCAGCTTGCGTGACCGACTGGCGTTTGCCGGCCTCGATGCCGAAAGTTGCGAGCTGCTGCGCAGGTTTCGCCCCACGCTGGAAGCCCGCCTCAAAGAGGGCTTGCGAGATTTCTTCCACCGGCTGCAATCCTCCTCCGAAGCCATGCGCTTTTTCGAGAGCGACCTTCAGGTAGAGCGTTTGCACGATCTGCAGGCATCTCACTGGAGTGTGCTGACGGATGCCCGGTTCGATGCGCTCTATGCCGAGCGTGTCAAAGTGCTTTCGGATGCAGAAGGGCGCATGGGGCTGGATCCGCGCTGGCATATCAGTGGCCATGCGGTGATGCTCGAGAATCTGATTGACGGGCTGCTGGAGCAGATGGCGCCGAAATCGCTTCTGCCCGCCTCGCGCAAGCGGGACAAGGAAATTACGGATGCCGTGCGTGCTGTCATTCGGCTCGTGATGGTTGATGTTGAAATCGCCATTTCGCTGCGCATCAACGAATTGCGGCAGAAGCAACAGCGGGCGCTGGCCATGCAGCGCGAGAAGGATCAGGCGGAAGCCAATGATCTTCTGGGCCCGGTTGCCGCGGCCCTTGCAAGCAAGGATCTGACGGTTCGCATCGGTGAGGCGCGCCCCGAAGTATATACCGAGCTTTGCGAGCTTCTGGATCAGGCGCTCGACGCGATGACGGCGGCGCTGGAAAATGCCTCCGCACGCCTGGTGCGCGCTGAGGAAATGACCACCGCGCTTTCCACCGATGCAAGGCAGGTGGCGGATGAGGTGGTGGCCCAGGCGCAAGCGCTGAGCACGACCTTTAATGAACTCTCGTCTCTGACCGACAATGCCCGGGCAAGTGCTGCTGAATCGGCTGTCGCGGAAAAATCCGTGGCCCAGGCCCGCCGCGCCGCTGAAGAAAGCGGAGAGGTGGTCGGCAAGGCGATCAGCGCCATGTCGGACATTGAGCAATCTGCCGAGAAGATCGGCCAGATTATTGGTGTCATCGATGAAATCGCATTCCAGACCAACCTTCTCGCACTCAATGCGGGAATTGAGGCTGCCCGTGCCGGAGATTCAGGCCGCGGCTTTGCTGTCGTTGCGCAGGAAGTTCGTGCCTTGGCACAACGGTCTGCCGATGCGGCGCGTGAAATCAAGCAGCTTGTCAGCGGCACCAAGAGCCAGGTCGATGCGGGCGTGAAGATGGTTCATCAGACGCAGCAAGCGATTGGCGGTCTGGTGGAGCAGGTTAAATCGATCAACGACACGGTTACCGGCATTGCCAGGGCAACGGACGATCAGGTGCGCTGTCTCGAACAGATGCGTCTGGATGTTGAAACGCTGGATCGTCGCATGGCTGCAAGCGCCGAGCGGGCGCGCGCCGTCGGCGATAATGGCGATAGCCTGCATACGGTCATCATTGAGCTTGGCCGCACCGTTCGGGAATTCCGGATCGAGCGGCAGGCGGAGAAGGGTCGCATCTGGGAGGCGCGCCGTCCTCGCGGAGAAGACAGAAACGAACTTGGCGATCATGCGGATCTGGCTGGAGGCAATCTTGCCTTCCTGCCATCGCAGGCGGTCGCCTTTGGAAGATAGACGGTCTAAGGGCCGGTTTTGACATTCTATCGGCCCGAATGCGGTGCCGTGGCGAAGTTTGAAGGACGAGGGTTGAAGGAATGGCAGTCAAGAATGCACAGGCAGAGACAGTGAAGCTGGCCTCAGTTCTGGACCTCAACGAGGCGTCCAATCTGCATGGTCAATTGTCATCGCTGCGCGGCAAGGATGTGTCGATCGACGCATCCGCTGTCGAGCGTGTTGGGGTGCAATGCGTGCAGGTTCTCATGGCGGCAGTGAACGCCTGGGAAAAGGACCAGAAGAGCTTCGTGTTCAACAAGGTTTCTGATGCATTCACGAAGACCATGCAGCTCATCGGCATCAATGTAGATCACCTGCTCGCGAAGGAGATTCGGCAGTGAAGAAGAAAGTACTTACCGTGGACGATTCACGGACGATCCGGAACATGCTTCTGGTGACTCTCAACAATGCCGGTTTCGAGACCATTCAGGCCGAAGATGGCGTGGAAGGTCTGGAAGTTCTCGAAGAATGCAACCCGGATGTCATCGTAACCGACATCAACATGCCGCGTCTCGATGGCTTTGGCTTTATCGAGGGTGTGCGCCGCAATGAGCGCTATCGCGCCGTGCCTATCCTCGTACTGACCACGGAAAGCGATGCGGAGAAAAAGAACCGCGCGCGCCAGGCCGGTGCGACTGGCTGGATCGTCAAGCCTTTCGATCCCGCAAAACTGATCGATGCGATTGAGCGTGTAACCGCCTGAACCGGGAATTCCTGCGATGGATATGAACGAAATCAAAGAGATCTTCTTCCAGGAGTGCGAGGAGCAGCTCGCCGAACTGGAATCTGGTCTTCTCAAGCTGAATGATGGCGACCGTGACCCGGAAACGGTGAATGCCGTCTTCCGTGCGGTGCACTCGATCAAGGGTGGTGCCGGTGCGTTCGGCCTGGATGACCTGGTTTCGTTCGCTCACGTGTTCGAAACGACGCTGGACTGCGTTCGCTCGAACAAGCTGGAACCAACGCAGGATGTTCTAAAGGTCATGCTGAAGTCCGCCGACGTGCTGGCGGACTTGGTGGCAGCCGCGCGTGATGGAGGTTCAGTCGACGAAGGACGCAGCCGCGGCCTCGTGAAGGAACTGGAAGCGCTCGCACGCGGTGAAATTCCGGCCGGTGGTGGCTCCGATGCGCCAAAGGCGGCTCCGCCGAAGGCCGCGCCAGCGCCCGTTGCCGCAGCACCTGCGCCGGCTCCCACGGATGATAGCGGTTTCCAGCCTATCCCGTTTGCCTTCGAGGGCTTCGGTGATGAAGATGCTGCACCGGCAAAGACTGCCTTCGAAGTCAGTTTCAAGCCGCGCCGCGAACTTTACGGTAAGGGCAATGAGGCCGCTCTTCTGCTGCGCGACCTGTCGCGCGTTGGTGAGATGAGCATCAACTGCGACACGGACAGCTTGCCGGACTTCGACAAGATGGATCCGGAAGGCGCCTATTTCAGCTGGACGATTGTCGTCAAGACCGACAAGGAAGAGCAGGCCATTCGCTCGGTCTTCGAATTCGCTGAATGGGATTGCGATCTCGAGGTGAAGCTGGCGGAAGCCTCGCAAGAGGAACTGCCGATGGTGCCCGTTCCCTTCGACCTCTCCGCGCTTGACGAGGGTGGAGCCGAGGATGAGAGCGGTCGTGACGATGCCTCGCAGGATCAGGCGGCTGCTCTGGCTGCTGCCGAAACGGCAAGCAATGTCACCAAAATGGCCGCGGCCGCAGCGCGCGTCGAGAAGAAGGAAAGCCAGGCCGCAGCCGCTGCTGCCGCCGCAGCCGCAGCCGCTGCCGCCAATGCAACGGCCAATGCCGCAGCAAACAGCGCTGGCCAGACGATCCGCGTCGATCTCGATCGCGTTGACCGCCTGATCAACCTGGTGGGCGAGCTTGTCATCAACCAGGCCATGCTGTCGCAGAGTGTTATCGAGAACGATGCGACGGGCACGTCGTCCATCAATATGGGCCTGGAAGAGCTGCAACAGCTCACTCGCGAGATCCAGGACTCGGTTATGGCGATCCGCGCCCAGCCGGTAAAGCCGGTCTTCCAGCGCATGTCCCGTATCGTCCGCGAAGTGGCCGATATGGTGGGCAAGTCGATCCGCCTGATCACCGAAGGTGAAAACACCGAAGTGGACAAGACGGTCATCGACAAGCTGGCCGAGCCGCTGACCCACATGATCCGTAACGCTGTCGACCATGGTATCGAAAGCCCGGAACGCCGTGAGGCTGCGGGCAAGAATCCGGAAGGCACCGTCAAGCTGACGGCAAAGCACCGCTCCGGCCGTATCGTCATCGAACTGGTGGACGACGGTGCAGGTATCAACCGCGAAAAGGTTCGTCAGAAGGCGATCGACAACGACCTCATTCCGGCAGATGCGAACCTCTCCGACGAAGAAATCGATAACCTGATCTTCATGCCGGGCTTCTCCACGGCCGACAAGATCTCCGATATTTCCGGCCGCGGCGTCGGCATGGACGTCGTCAAGCGATCGATCCAGGCGCTTGGTGGTCGTATCTCGATCAGTTCGCGTCCGGGTCTCGGTTCGACCTTCACCATGAGCTTGCCGCTCACGCTGGCCGTTCTCGATGGCATGGTCGTCACCGTGGCTGGCCAGACGCTGGTGGTGCCTTTGACCGCCATCGTGGAAACCTTGCAGCCGGAAGCGTCCAGCATCCATTCCTTTGGTGCAAACCAGCGGTTGATTTCGATCCGTAACTCCTTCTGCCCGCTGGTGGATGTTGGACGGATCCTCAATTTCCGCTCCACGCAGGCCAATCCGATTGAAGGCGTTGCCCTGCTCGTGGAATCGGAAGGTGGTGGCCAGCGCGCCCTTATGGTCGATGCAATCCAGGGGCAGCGTCAGGTCGTTATCAAATCTCTCGAAGCAAACTACACGCATGTTCCCGGCATCGCAGCCGCTACCATCCTTGGCGATGGACGCGTTGCCCTCATTCTCGATGTCGATGCGGTCGTTGCCGCTTCACGCGGCCAGTCGCTGCGTGGCGACGGTGCTTTGAAGTCGGATATGTCATTGGCAGCAACGGGTTGAGTGTATGTCGTACGCCGTGAAGAATCTTGCGCAGGGTAGTCGGGAGCTCATCGCTTTCCGCATTGGCGATCAGGAATTTTGCGTCAACATCATGTCAGTGCGGGAAATCCGCGGCTGGACGAAAGCGACGTCACTTCCACATTCGCCATCCTATGTCATGGGCGTCATCAATCTTCGCGGGGCTGTGCTTCCGATCGTCGATCTCTCAGCCCGCCTCGGTATGCGGCGCGCTGAACCTACACCACGCCACGTCATTATCGTCGCTCAGGTCAAAAGCCGGGTGGTTGGTCTTCTGGTCGAAGCTGTCTCGGACATACTGACGGTGACGGACGAAAACATTCAACCGGTTCCGGAGGTCTCCTCTGATCTTGAGAAGCAATATGCACGCGGCATCCTGGCCATCGACAAGCGGATGATCTGCCTGATCGAGTTGGACGCGATTTTCCCGGAAACTGAAAGCGAAGCTGCATGAAAGCGACAGGTCTCGTAGATACCCGGCAGTCCCCGGACGAGGTCTTGGCCAGCGGAGAATATCCGCTGACACGCCGAGACCTGTCCGAAATTGCCGCGATGATCTATGCCGATGCCGGCATCTATCTGAACGACACCAAAGCCTCCCTGGTATACTCGCGCTTGTCGAAGCATATTCGCAATCTCGGTCTCAGCGGCTTCCGAGAATACTGCACCCTGGTTGCCTCCCCGGAAGGGGCAGGCCCGCGCCGTGAGATGCTTTCCCATCTGACGACGAACTTCACGCGGTTCTTCCGCGAAAATCACCATTTCGAGCACCTGCGCGATGAGGTGCTGCCAGGCTTGATCAATCGGGCAAAAAGCGGTGGCCGCGTCCGCATCTGGTCTGCTGCCTCGTCTGACGGGCAGGAACCCTATTCGATCGCCCTGACGGTTTTGTCCCTTCTGCCCAATGCAGCGGATCTGGACTTCAAGATTCTGGCAACGGATATCGATCCGAAAATTCTCGCCCTGGCGCGTGCCGGGGTCTACGACGAGAATTCGCTGGAAACTGTCTCTGCGCCGATGCGCAAGCAGTATTTCCGTGAAGTGGATGTCGGTGGTCGACGTAAATTCCAGATCGACGATCGCGTCAAAAAGCTGATCACCTACAACGAATTGAACCTGATGGCGCAATGGCCATTCAAGGGCCAGTTCGACGTGATCTTCTGCCGGAACGTGGTCATTTACTTCGATGAGCCAACCCAGATGAAAATCTGGCAGCGCTTTGCTTCGCTTCTGCCTGTGGGCGGTCATCTTTACATTGGCCACTCCGAGCGCGTGACGGGTGACGCAAAGAACCTTTTCGATAACATTGGAATAACCACCTACCGCTATACTGGCAAAGATGCGGGGAGGAAGGGATGAGTATGCCTGCCAGAGTTCTTGTTGTCGATGACTCGCCCACCATGCGTGGGCTGATCACGGCTGTGCTGAACCAGGATCCAGAGGTCAACGTTGTTGGCCAGGCCGGGGACGCGCATGAAGCACGGGCTGCCATCAAGCAGCTCAATCCAGATGTGGTGACGCTCGATATCGAAATGCCCAATATGAACGGGCTCGAATTTCTCGAAAAGATCATGCGTCTGCGTCCCATGCCTGTCATCATGGTCTCCACCATGACGCATCAGGGGGCCAACGCCACGCTTGCCGCGCTGGAAATCGGTGCCTTCGATTGTGTCTCGAAGCCTGTGCCGGGGGATTCGCGTCCCTTCGGCGATCTGGCGGAAAAGGTGAAGGCAGCGGCACGCTCCAAGCGCGGAAGAACCCAGGTTTCTGCGGCGCCGCCGATTGCGCCCGCATCGGGATACCGGGTCGGCCGGAAGGTCGTCGCCATCGGTTCCTCCACCGGAGGTGTCGAGGCACTGATCGCCGTGCTGCAAAAATTCCCGCCAAATTGCCCGCCGACGGTTATTACACAGCACATGCCGCCGACGTTTACGAAAAGTTTTGCAGAAAGGCTTAATCGTCTTTGTGCTCCTGTGGTGCAGGAAGCAACCGATGGTGCCCGTCTGGAGATCGGAAAGATCTACCTGGCTCCCGGTGGTGAGAGGCATCTGCAGGTCGTCAACCCCTCTGCTCCAAGCTGCCGGCTTGTTGAGCGCGATCCGGTCAACGGCCACAGGCCGTCTGTCGACGTACTCTTCGATTCGGTGGCCGAACTGGCGGGACGGAATGCTGTCGGCGTCATCCTGACCGGTATGGGTCGAGACGGCGCTTCCGGATTGCTCAAGATGCGTGACGCAGGTGCGCGCACCATCGGGCAGAACGAGAAGACCTGCGTGGTCTACGGCATGCCCCGAGTGGCCTACGACATCGGGGCCGTCGAGCAACAATTGCCGCTCGGCGCCATCGGAGACGAAATCTTGAAATTAACTGCTGCCCGAAAAGAAGGTACCGAATAAATGTCTCTCGCTGAAAAAATAAAAGTTCTGATCGTGGATGATCAGGTAACGAGCCGGCTGCTGCTCAGCGACGCCCTGACACAGCTCGGCTTTAAACAGATCACAGCTGCGGGTGATGGCGAGCAAGGCATGAAGATCATGGCCGAGCAGCCGCATCATCTGGTGATCTCCGACTTCAACATGCCGAAGATGGACGGTCTCGGTCTGTTGCAGGCCGTGCGTACGAACCCGAACACCAAGAAGGCCGCCTTCATTATCCTGACGGCCCAGGGTGATCGCGCTCTCGTTCAGAAGGCCGCTCAACTGGGCGCAAACAACGTTCTGGCCAAGCCCTTCACGATCGAAAAGATGAAAGCTGCAATCGAAGCCGTATTCGGAGCGCTTAAATGAACCAACTGGCCGCAGCCAAGCGGATGAATATCATCCAAGGCGAGTATAAGGTAACGGATGACCCAGATGCCGTCATTACGACGATCCTGGGATCTTGCGTGGCTGCGTGCCTGAGAGATCCGGTCGCGGGTGTAGGGGGGATGAACCATTTCCTGCTCCCGGGCAATGGTCCAGGGGGCATGTCAGGCGGGGATATGTCGCGCTACGGCGTCCACCTGATGGAACTCCTGATCAACGGCATCCTGAAACGTGGCGGGCGGCGCGATAGACTGGAAGCCAAGATCTTTGGTGGAGCCAAGACCATTGCCAGCTTTTCCAATGTGGGAGAGCAGAACGCGACTTTTGCGACCCAGTTTCTGCGTGATGAAGGCATCTCCATCGTCGGTTCCTCGACGGGCGGTGACTTCGGGCGGAAACTGGAATATTGGCCTGTCAGCGGCCGGGCCAGAACCTATCCCTTGACCGGTGCGGAAACACAGAAGACCGTGGCTCAGGAGCAGCGCCCAGCGCGCCCGGCCAAGCCAGTCGAAAGTTCAATCGAGTTTTTCTGATCGGAGAAGCAATGTCCGAACTGCATGCACAGCCATCGCTTCCCGCAGACGAAAAGCTGCCGGACGTCCTGATGCGGATCGTCAGCGAACTGCACGATGTGGCCTATCTTATCGAGCGCGTCGAACCACAACTGCTGGAAATCGGCGGCGCCTCGATCCTTCAATCGCCTGACAGCATGAAAGTGCTCCAAGGCATCGATCTTGCTGTGCAGAAGGCGAGGGGACTGGCGGAGTTCATCGATACCATCACCGCCGACATTCCCGATGACTGGACGGTGGACGTGACGACGGCGCTGAGCCTGGTAAAGCTTGCCGATATGCACAAGGCATTGAGCAACGGCTTGCGCCACGGCCATTCACAGCCTCTCTCGAAGGCTGCGGGTGATTTCGATTTCTTCTGACCGTTTTCGGTAGCTCCCCTTCAAGGGCAGCCTGTTGATTAATGCATTGTCAGGATCGCGATCCGTTCGTGAATTTAATCAAAACGCTATAAACGCCAAACGTGCGGCCTAGGGTCGAAACCCAATCAGGGTATTGATGAGATTAGCTATCCATGATTCACTTCCTGCAGCAACAGGAGTG
>NZ_JBHUEQ010000014.1:0-1452 GCF_042680945.1 Affinirhizobium helianthi
CCTCATCCGAGATCACCAAGATCATTGGCGTGATCGATGAGATTGCCTTCCAGACCAACCTTCTGGCACTCAATGCCGGTGTTGAAGCCGCCCGCGCGGGTGAAAGCGGCAAGGGCTTTGCCGTCGTTGCCCAGGAAGTGCGTGAACTGGCACAGCGCTCTGCCGCTGCCGCCAAGGAAATCAAGGACCAAATCTCCCGTTCCGGCGGTCAGGTGGAACAGGGCGTTCAGCTTGTCTCGCAGGCGGGTGAAGCATTGAAGCGCATCTCGGCCCAGATTGAGGCGGCCAATGATGTTGTCTCCAAAATTGCCCATAGTGCACAGGAGCAGGATACCACCCTTCGCTCCATCTCGTCTGCCTTGAACCAGCTGGACAGCGCCACCCAGCAGAACGCCGCCATGGCAGAAGAAACCACGGCCTCGGCGGAAGTTCTGGCCAATGACACCGGCGATCTTCTGGAACTTATCGGCGGCTTCCGTACCGGAAATGGCAGTGCTTCCACGAGCGCCCTGCATGGCATGGCACAGCAGATGCGACGCGCTGGCTGATCCAGATCGATCACCGAAACACGAAAACGCCGGGCCAAAACCCGGCGTTTTTTAGTCATTGTGATTCACTTTTAGGCATATTCGAATTTCTTAACAAAGACGAGCTATCATCCCACGCATGCAATGAGGCGCACGACCTACCGGGTCTTCTGTCATGAACCGTCACGAAAACTGACTGGTGGACAGGTTTAAACTGAAGTTTGAGGAGATCTCATGAAGCGCCTTTCAATCCCTACGCAACTTGCACTTTTGGTCGGCGGACTGATCTTCGCCTTTTCCATTGCGACATTTGTAGAAATTCGTTCCTCATCCAATGCTATCTATCAGCAGCGCTACGAAATGCTGCGCACGCAAGTGGAGTCAGCAATCTCCATCCTGAAGGACTTCAATGACCGCGCCACCGCTGGCGAGTTCACGCAGGAGGAGGCTCAAAAGCGTGCCTATGCTCTGCTGAACAAGGTAAAGTTCGAGCCGGATGGCTATTTCTTCGGCTATGACTACGATGTGAAGATGATCTTCCACCCGACGTCACCCGATGTCGGCAAGAGCAATAAGGGCAAGGGCGATCCAACGGGCTACCTTTACCGCGACGAGCTTGTTCGCTTGGCGCAGCAGGGCGGCGGTTTTGTGGAATTCATAGGCCCGAAACCCGGCAAAGACCCAAATGACCGCACCTATCCGAAGGCATCCTATGCCAAGGCTTTCGAGCCGTGGAAGATCGTCATCATCACCGGCCTTTACACAGATGATCTGAAGGCGGAAATTCGCGCCGCCATCTTCCAGGCCATCGGCACCGGACTCGTCATTCTCGGGCTTGCCATTGGTGCAGCTTACTTCATCATCCGCGGCATCACGCGCCCGCTTTCGGCCATTCACGACGCCTTGGGTGCGGTAGCAGACGAAA